>JBGSSZ010000099.1:0-2671 GCA_041736785.1 Limnoglobus sp. | reverse complement strand
AACGCTCTGCAGCTTGTCGAGAGCCTGCTCGCTCGCCTGCCGCGACTCGGGCTGCTCCGCGAAACCTATCAACTTACCAAGCTCGCCCGGCATATGGAGCGCAACGATCCCCCCGAAGGCCGGCGGATCAGTTCCTTCGATCAACTCTTCCGCACCGCGGTCGTCGAGACGGTGCAGGCGCTCGTCACCTCCGCCCGCGAGTGGAATGCCCAGGCACCCTTCACCGCGGCACTGCGGCAGATCGCCGACGCCTTCCACCGCATGTGGCTCGATCACAGCCAGAGCCTGCGACTCTCCGCACTCGAAGCAGTCCTCGACGACAGCGACTGGGGTGACCTCAAGAAATTTGTCCGCACCTACGGCGGCGACCTCTTCACGGTCCGCTTTCTCACGCTCTCGAACATCCGCGGCATCCTCGGACAGGGTGTCGACGCGTGGCTCGACAATCAGGCCGACCCCGACGCACAAAACCCCATCGAGACGCCGCCCAAGCTGATCGACGCCTGGGCCGACGGAGACCTCGAACGCGGCAAGACGGTCAGGCTCTTCGAGATCGTCCTCCAGAGCCTCGTCGAATACTACGACGAATACCGCGACTACAACACGACCACGACGCAGAGCGACTACGGCGAGAACCTCTATATTCTCCTCGACTTCCTGCGGTTGAAAGCCAGTTACGACCGCATTGCCTGGCGGCTGAAGCCGCTGGTGCTCGCGCACGAAGTGCTCTGCCGCGAGGCGCTCGACGCCCCCGCGACCGACTGGCGCGAGTTTATCGCCAGCAAGACGACGACCATCGCGGATGAGTTGTTGAGCAAGCTGACCGCCCGGGAAGCCGAGCACGGCATGAAGCTGCGGACGATCCGCGACCGGCTGGAGGAGCGGTTTCTCTCACCGCTCTCGATCGATCAGGCCGCGGCCCGCGTCGCCCCGGCTGCACTCATGGCCCGTGCCCACGCCACCGACGGCACCACACCCGAAGACGACACATCCTTCAAGGTCTTCCTCGATGCGATTGCCCCGCTCGCGGCGACTCCCGTCGGCGTCGGGCTCGACGTGCCCAACTGGCTGCGGCGGCTCGAAGAAGAACTCCGCAAGACTCGCACAGGCAGCGACGACGACGGCAGCCACTACGTCCCTAGCGTCGGGCTCCTCAGTGCGGGGGATGTCAAGCGACAACTCGCCGAGTGGGATCGGCCGCTGAGTGAGTGAGATCAATCACGAAAGCCCAGCCGTAGCTACGGCTGGGCTGTAAGGGTTCCACAGTTCGACTACTATCGCCCTGAGACAATCTGCACGTATTTCTCGCTCGTCATCGGCTTGTCGCCGAGGCTTTCGCTGGTGAGCTTGGCGATGAAGAAGGCCTGCCCGGTACGTTCGCCGCGGAAGGTGATCGAGAAGATTTCGCTACCGCCGGCGCGGATATCGCGCGGTTCAAAGACGATCGTCTCGCCCACGACTTTGTGAGCCGGAGTCGCCTGGACGAAGCCGACGCCGCTCGGCAGCGTGACCGTGAGCTTGGAAGCTTTGGTGGGAGCGGTACCGTTGTTCATGATCCGGACTGTAAACATGCCGTTGCGGTCGATGCTGATGGTGGGCGAGTCGAATTTGGTTTCCCAGTTGGGAGCGGCGGTGCCGGCGAAGACGGTTTCGACATTTTGCGCATCGCGCAAGCCACGCTGGCTCATCACTTCCGCCCGCACATTCTTCCGACCAGCAGTGCTGGATGCAAGCTTCCATTTCAAGGCATAGGCGTCGCCGGGCACGAGCTTGGGGATCACCCACTCCACACTGTCGCTGGTGAGCCGGCCGCCGTTGGTGCGGCTCGTCACCTTGCAGTCCTGCGGCACGCTGCCGACCACACGGACATTGTGCAGTGTGGTACTGCCTTCGTTCTTGACCGTGGCTTTGAAGTTGGCCTCGGCGTCGGTGCTCTGCGGGTCGGCCCGCAACTCCACCTTGAGCTTGGCGTCTTGAATCTTCAGTCGCGCAACGTGGGAATCCTGCACCACACCGCCCGCGTCCACGTTGCTGCCGACGACGAGTTCCTTGCCGGTCTTGGCGAGCAATCGGTACTCGACTGTCTTGCCCGTGCCGGGCGGTATGGTGCCGAGGTCCCACGTCCGCGTGAGCGGGTTGGCTGTGGTTTCGCCCTGACTGTCGCGGTGGAATTCGAAGCCTTCGCTGATCGTCTCGGTGAGCTTGACGCGCTCGACCGGCACGCGGCCATCGTTGCTGACGCGCACGCGCACCGGCACGGTCTCATCCGCGCTGGTTGCTTCCTTCGGCAGTTCCGCGACCACGTTCAGCTTCGGGCTGCTGAGCCGCGTCCGCACGGCCTGACCGAATTCGTAGCTTACATACGCCTTGGCTTGCACTTCGCTTGGCTTGCCGACGGGCGTGAGCTTGAGCTCGATCCTGCGGGTCTCGTTGCGCGGCAGACGGTGAATCTCCCACGTCCATTCCCCGTTGGCGACGGTCGCTTTGGGCTCGCTCTCGGCAAGCTCGGTGCCTGCCGGGATGGGCATCCGCACCCGCACTCGCGAGGCGTCAGCCGTGGAATTGTTGGTGACCTGAATCACATACGGGATCGGGCGACCGCTGGGCACATCCTGCGGCACGAGCATGAGCATGGTGATCGCCGGCGCCGGCGGTGCGTTCGGCAGCGGTG
>JBGSSZ010000077.1:0-2100 GCA_041736785.1 Limnoglobus sp. | reverse complement strand
GCGTTCACTCGAAATCCTTTCGGCAGGTGATGAAGCTCGACAAGCACCTTCATCCAATACCGCAGAAAGCCAAAGAGATTTCGAGTTGATTCGTTCGCCTCTCGTATCAGCGACAGGTGGCTTCGCTTGATTGAGGACTAGGATCAGCACGCGGACCATAGCTCGACTCCTTCCAGCACTCTGCGAAATCATACGCTGGTCAGTGATTGACTTTCCGCGGCAACGGGGCGGGCTCAAGGGCAGGGTGCTTCGCAGCCAACTCTGTCACGAGCTTTTGGAAATCCTCGCGGTCCCGCAGCGGCGCGAGGTCGGGGTCTTTGCGGATGTGCCAGTGATCGGTCCAACCGTGCCCGATCGATTGCTCGAGAAACTTGATCGCTTCGTCGGCATACTTCGCGGCCAAGTCGCGGCGACGATCCGCAGACAGCGTCTGATCCTTGCCCAGCAAACTTATGGCATTGGCGAGGTGACAGGCACAATCGTAGCTGTCACCGCGTTTGTCTTCAGCAAAGTCCACCATCTCCGTGGCTGCGGACGGCAAGCCTGCATGATCGCCGAGCGCCTTCAACGAGTGGATGACGAGATAGCGATTGTTGTGGAAGAACTGGCGAAAAGTTTGATTCTGCGGTTCCGCCTGGAGCGCGGCGCGATGATGCAGTTCCGCCTCTCGAAGGAGTGTCATCGCGGGTCCGGGTTGCTGACTCTTGCACAGCAACCGAGCCCAGTTCACCAGCGTGCCCGCGAGGCTATTCCTGTATTGCGGCACATCGGGGTAGTCGGCGACGAGTGAGTTCAGCACGTCGCGAGCGACACGGAATGCGGCTGCGGCGGGCTCGGTACGACCGGCATCCGACAGCAACAAACCGAGGGTGCTCTGGTTGTCGCACAGGTCGAGTTTGTACTGCGGCACGGTGGGAAAATCGGCCACGAGCCTCTGAAGCAATGTCTGTGCAGCGCGGTATTCCGGTTCCGCCGCGACGATGTTGCCGGCGATCGCGAAGTTGATGCCAAGATTGCCGTGGCTCAGGGCAAGATCTCGCCTGTACTCCGGCACGGCGGGGAACTGGGCGACGAGGGCCTTCTGCAGGTCGCAGGCCGCACGGTGTTCGGCTTCGGCCTGTTCTTCCTGACCGACTTCGGAGAGCAACTGACCCAGATTGTTGTGGCTGGCGGACAGGTCCGACTTGTATTTCGGCTCGCCGGGGAAGTCCGCAACCAGGGCTCGCTGCACGTCGCAGGCCGTGCGATACTCCAGTTCGGCCAATTTATTGCGGCCCGTGGCGGCGAGCAGTGTGCCAAAATTCGTGCGGCTGAGCGCCAGGTCTCTCCGGTACTCCGCAGCCGTGGGAAAATCAGCGACCAGCGACTTCTGCAACTCGAGCGTCGCACGCAGTTCCGCTTCCGCGAGGTCGGTGCGACTCGTGTCGCTGAGTAGGATGCCAAGGTTGTTGTGCGTGCCCGCCAGGCTTCGGCGATACACGGGTACGGCAGGAAACTCGGCGACCAGGGCTTTCTCCAAGTCGCGTGCGACGCGGTATGCGGCCTCGGCCAAGTCGGCACGGCCGGTATGAGCAAGCAGACTGCCCAAACTGTTGTGTCCACGAGCAAGCTGGCTGCGATACTCGGCCACCTGAGCGTGTTCATGCACAAGCTCAGACAACAGCGCGATCGCCTGCCGGAGGTTGTCCTCCGCGGGCGCGAGTTCATTGAGGGTTTGCTGAATTTTCGCAACGCGCAGATGCCCGTTGGCCCGTAGGACACGCGACTCCGGCGTATTGCCGCGGGCGGCTGTCGCCTGTTCGTACAGATCGATGATCTTCTTCAGAAACGCCCGCTGCTCGTCAGTCAGATTCGCTTGCTTCTGGAAATACTGATCCACGACGTCATCGGTCATGGTGTTCAGTGCTTCGTTGGTGTTTCGCTTTTCCACCAGTAGCCGCTCCTGCTCCGCAGTCACCTGCACGAGCGCGGCTTTGGTCTTCTCCTCTTCGAGAGTGAGTTCAACGAGAGCCTGATGCGTCCGAGCTTCTTCCCGTGTGACGCGCCACCACTGCCAACCGGCGACGCCAGCGCCGCAGAGGAGCGATGCGGCGATCGCCG
>JBGSSZ010000042.1:0-18170 GCA_041736785.1 Limnoglobus sp. | reverse complement strand
GCGGCTGCCGCAGGCGGGTCGGGCGAGCATCCCGCCGCCGGCACCATCCGCGCCGAGGCTGAACGCAAGGATGCCCTGCCCGGTGTCGCTGCGTTCGACGATCACAGCCCCGGCACCGTCGCCAAAGAGTGGATAGATCTTGGGGTCGGCGGGGTTGAGAATGCGACTGTTGGCGTCGCCGCCCAGCACGAGGGCCCGATCGCTGGCCCCGCTGACCACGTACGCCGCGGCGGTGATGAGGGCATACATGAAGCCCGCGCAGGCAGCCTCGACTTCGATGGCGGCCCCGGAGATCTTCAGCCGGTCCTGCACGATGCACGCGGTTGACGGGAACGACATATCGGGTGTGAAGGTGCCGAGCACGACGAGGTCGATGTCTTTGGGGCCGTAGCCGGTCTTGGCGAAGCAATCGAGTGCGGCTTCGATGCAGAGATCGCTGGTAGCCTGCTCGGGGCGGCAGTGGCGGCGTTCGCGGATGCCGGTGCGCTGGAGGATCCACTCGGAGTTGAAATTGCGGCTGGCGAAATCGAGGAGGTCGTAGAGGTGATCGTTGGTGACGACGATCTCGGGCACGTATTTACCGGTGCCGACGATGCGCACGCCGGCCAGCGTTCTGCATGTCGGCCGCGGCAACGGATGAGAATGCGACATCGCCTCGCTCGAGGAAGTTTAGCTCAAGACCTGCTTGATCTTCAGGCGGAGGTGCGGCTGCGTGTGACCGCGGAGTCGCTTCGACGCCTTGCGGCGACGGAAACTCTGGGCCACCGTCTTCACGGTCGGGAAGCCGACGACTTCCGCCACGACCATGGCACCCGTGACGTAGGGCTGACCGATTGTGGTGGCTCCTTCGTTGCCGACGAGCAGCACGGTGGAGAAATCGATCTGGTCGCCCATTTTCGCTTCGCGGTAGTCGATCGTGACGAGCGAGCCCTCTTCGACGCGGTACTGGCGGCTGCCGTCTTCAAAAATCGCGTACATGCAAGCACCTGGCAGGAAGTCAATTCGTAGACGGGTAGTGTAGGGAAACGCGGCGTGATGGCCAACGGTCCCGAGAGAAACTAGCGCAGTAGCACTTCTCCAACACTCAGCTGACTGATCTCTTGCCCTTCCAAGCGGAGGGGAATGGTTGACTCAGAAGAATAGTCCGTTCGTTTTTCGTAGCGAATCTGCCCCATCATCACCGTCGGTTGCGTGTATGACTCGATTTGCATCTCCATGAGGTTCACGACCCAGTATTCCGGTATCTGTGCCTGAGCATAGAGAGACATTGACAGCTCACGATCAACGGGCAACGTTTCATCTGCGACTTCAACGACCAGACCACAATCACCTGCATCGGGATACCAGAGATGGTACTTGTGGCTATTGCCTCGAAGAATGCTGAAGTCTGGTTCGAGATGGCTCTCAGCCGCAACGAGGACGAGGTTCGATTGAGTACGAAAGTGCCATTCTTCAGGGAGAGCCTTCCGAAGCATGCTGCCGATGCTCCCCATGACACTGCTGTTAAGTGGCGAGCGTGTGGCGGTTTTTTCCATCACATGCCCGCGAATCAACTCCACGCGCGTGTACTTATGCAGAATGCCGACATCGATCATCTTGTGAAAGTCAGCGATCGAAAAACGATGTGCAGCAGCCGGTGCGAACTGACGTCTCGACATCGCTCACCCCCTCGCGGCGAGCGGTTTTACAGTGCGCGGCGCTTCTCCATTATAAAGCCCCCGCGGGCGGATCAGGCGGTTGTTGGCCAACTGCTCAATCACATGTGCCGCCCAGCCGGTGATGCGGCTCATCGCAAACATCGGCGTGTAGACCGGGATCTCCAGATCCATCGCGTGGTACATCCGGCCTGCGGGCCAGTCCACATTCGGATACATCTTCTTCTCGCGGGCCATCACGGTCTCAATGATCTCCGCGGTGTCTTCCCACGACTGATGCCCACCCGCGGCCGAGGCTTTCTGAACGTAGGGCTTGATGATCGCGGCCCGCACGTCGCCGGCTTTGTAGACGCGGTGACCGAAGCCCATGATGCGTTCCTTGCGGGCGAGGGCGTCGAGCGTCCACTTCTCCGCAGTGGCAGTGCCGCCGGAGGAGCGGAGCACGCCCATCACTTTTTCGTTCGCTCCACCATGCAGCGGGCCTTTCAGTGCCCCAATCGCGCCCACCACGCCCGAATGCAGATCGCTGAGCGTGCTGACGATCACGCGTGCTGCAAACGTGCTCGCGTTGTACTCGTGCTCCGCATACAGGATCAGGCTGACGTCGAGTGCCTTCACGTTGTCGGCACTCGGCTCGACGCCTTTGAGCATGTAGAGGAAGTTCGCCGTGTTCGAGAGATCCTGACGGGCGGGCACGGGCTGCTGGCCGGCAGAGATGCGGGCGAAATCCGCGATGGCTACCGGCATCTGCGCGATCAGACGTTCCGCCTTCCGCTGATTGGCTGCAGTGCTGTTGTCGCCCGCGTCCGGATCGTAGGCAGAGAGCACGCTCACCGTGGTCCGCAGGGCATCCAATGGTGTCGTCGACTTCGGCAGCGCGGCATAAAGATCCTTCAGCGCCGAAGGCAGCTGCCGGGCTTTCGTAATCCGCTCGCGGTAGCTTTGCAGTTCCTTGGCGTTCGGCAGCTCGGTGTAAAGCATCAGGTACGCCACCTCATCGAACGAGCAGTGTTCGACGAGTTCACCGACTGCGTAGCCGCGGTAGCGCAGGCCGTCTTCGACAGTGCTGATGGCAGTCTCGCCAGCGACAACCCCTTCGAGGCCGGGGGAATACGGAATGGTCGGGGCAGGTGCGCTCATGGATCGTCCTCAGTGTGATGTTGTTATAGTTTAGCCGCGACACGCAACGGAGCGCGGTGCCGACTTTCGCGCTCCGTTGCGCGGTTATAGTTTCTGAATCTCCACCAGATTGTCGAAGAACGTCGCACCGGCACCGAAGTCCGTAAGGGCCGTGCTCGTGGTGGCGTTCACGTTTGCGCCGTCAGCGGTGTATTTCGACCACCAGCAACCGGTGCTCACGGCGACGCCGGGCTTGACGTTGTCGCTGATCATGGCTTTGGCCTGGAAGCGGCCGCGGGAGTTGAAGATCGTCACCCGGTCGCCGTCGAGAATGCTCCTCGTCCCCGCATCGGCTGCGTTCAGTTCAACAGTCGGCTCACTGGCTTCGTTCCGCAGATGATCGACATTCACAAACGTGCTGTTGAGAAACGTCGGGCTCGGCGGTGTCAGCAACTGCAGCGGATACTTCGCAGCTAACGCGGGCTTGGTCTGCGGATCCTCGTGCGGCGGTGTGTAGTTCGGCAGCGGCGACGCCAGATTGCACTTCCCCGACTGCGTGCCAAAGTTTCCCTGCGCGAAGGGGGCGAAGTGTGCGGGCACAACGCGGATCGGGCCTTCCTTCACCAGTCGATCCAAAGTGATTTCGTGCGACCCGAGCCACTCGCGGATCAAGTCCTCATCGCTCACGTCAAACAGCTCCGGTTCGAAGTTCATCGCTTTCGCGAGCAGGCGAAACACTTCCGTGTTCGGCTTCGCTTCCGCGAGCGGGGCGATGCTCGGCGCATTCACCTGCAAGTCCAGATGGCCGTAGGCGGTGTGGACGTCCCAGTGCTCAAGCTGCGTGGTCGCGGGGAGCAGGATGTCGGCATACCGTGCAGTGTCGGTCAGGAAATGTTCCATCACGACAGTGAAGAGGTCCTCGCGCTCGAAGCCGCGGATCACTTTGGATTGGTTGGGTGCGATCGAGCCGGGGTTGGAGTTGTACACCACGATCATCTGCACCGGCGGGCCGGGAAGCTCGCCGTTGAGGGCCTCCGCAAGCTGAGTCATGTTGATTGTGCGCGTGCCGGGTGGGATCTGATCAGGCCGTTCCAATGCGTCCGCGTTGCCAGGAAACTCCTTGCTCGTGGAAAGCAGAGCCCCGGCCCCAGGGTGTCGCCAGTCGCCGGTGAAGGCGGGGAGGCAGGTGATGGTGCGGACCGCCATACCGCCTCCACCGTGGCGCTGCAGGCCGTAGTTCAGGCGTATCAGCGACGGGCGAGTCGTGCCATACTCCGCGGCGAACTGTTCGATCGTCGCGACTTCGAGCCCGGTGATGGTGCTCACCTTTTCGGGTGGATACTCGCTGAGAGCCCGCTGCTGGAGTGTTTCGCTGCCGTCGCAGTACTGGTCGAGATACTCCTGATCCTGCAGGCCATCGCGGACGAGGATGTGCATGACGCCGAGTGCCAGGGCGGCATCGGTACCGGGGCGGATCGGGATCCACTGATCGCTTTTCTGTGCGGTCGGGCTGCGATAGGGATCGATGGTGATGATCTTCGCGCCGCGCTTGCGGGCTTCGTGCTCGATCCGCCAGAAGTGCATGTTCGTCACGGAGGTGTTCGAGCCCCAGTTGATGATGAGCTTGCAGTCGACAGCGGCTTCGGGATCAATCGCGGCCCGACGGTTGGGGCCGAAGGTGATGTCGCTCCCCGCACTCCCGGCACTGGCGCAGATGGTGCGGTCGAGCAGGCTGGCCCCGAGGCGATGGAAGAAGCGGCGGTCGAGGCTCGAGCCTTGAACCTTGCCCATGGTTCCGGCGTAACTGTAAGGCAGAATCGCCTGCGGGCCGTGCTCGTCGCTGATGCGGCGGATATTGCTCGCGATGGTCGCGATAGCGTCGCTCCAGCTGATGCGCTCGAAGCAGCCTTCACCTTTCCGCCCTACACGCCGTTGCGGATACTGCAAGCGTTCGGGATGATAGACGCGGTCGAGGTAGCGATTGACCTTCGCGCAGAGGAATCCGGCGGTAAAAGGGTGGTCCGGATTGCCGCGAACCTTCACGGCACGACCGGTGGCATCATCGACTGTGACGTGGATGCTGCAGGTGTCGGGGCAGTCGTGAGGGCAGACGGCTCGGACCGTTCGCAGAGTTTGGCGCATCGTGTGCCCGCTGAAAGATTCGCTGGAGATTCAATCAATCATACTCCATCATGGTCTTTGCCAATGAAAACCCAAAAAAACTGAATCTCCGACTTGCGACAGTCATTCCTACCACACAAGATTAGCTACACCGTCCGGCGTGAACCGCCACGCTGGCTCCAAGGATTGCACAGCCTCCATGCCCGCACCGGCCACAGTCCCTGAATTCATCGAGATCGTCCGCAAGAGCGGACTGGTCGGCGATGACAAGCTCCGCCCGGAGATTGACCGCTGGGGGACTGATGTCGCTGCTCCTACCACGCCCGAGCAGGCCGCGACGCAGCTTCTCAATTCCGGTGTGATCACCCGCTTCCAGGCCCGGCAATTCAAGCTCGGTCGCTACAAGCGCTTCACCATTGCGGGCAAGTACCGCCTGCTCGAGCTCCTCGGCGTCGGCGGCATGGGTGCCGTCTATCTCTGCGAGCACGTCTTCATGAAGCGGCTCGTGGCGATCAAGGTGCTCCCCGTCGAGAAGCTCGCCGATCCGTCGAACCTCGAGCGATTCTACCGCGAAGCCCGGGCCGTGGCCGCGCTCGATCATCCGAACATTGTCCGTGCCTACGACATCGACAAAGCCGACAATCTGCACTTCCTCGTGATGGAGTATGTCGACGGCACCAGCTTGCAGGAGATCGTCGCCCGCTATGGCCCGGTCGACGCCACGCGTGCGGCTCACTACATCGCTCAGGCCGCAGTCGGTATGCATCACGGCCACCTGCTCAGCCTGGTGCACCGCGACATCAAGCCGGGCAATCTGCTGCTCGACCGCACCGGCGTGATCAAGCTCCTCGACATGGGCCTCGCCCGCTTCTTCAACGACAAAGACGACAACCTCACCGCCCGCTTTGATGACAACTGCGTTCTCGGCACCGCTGACTATCTGGCACCGGAGCAGGCGATCTCGAATGTCGTGGACATCCGCGCCGACATCTATGCCCTTGGCGGCACCTTCTACTTCATGCTCACCGGTCAGAGCCCCGTTCCGGAAGGGACCGTGGCGGCGAAGCTCGTCTTCCATCAGACCAGCGAGCCCAAGTCCGTGACCGACTTCCGCAGCGACGTGCCGCCGGGGATGCTGGCCGTGCTGAAGAAGATGATGAAGAAGAAACCCGAGGAGCGCTATCAGACGCCATTGGAAGTGGCGGAAGCATTGGCGGAATGGGCGTATGTGGAAGTGGCGCAGCCGCCGATCCGTGAGATGCCCGATCTCTGCCCCGCGGTGATGGTGATGTCGGGTCATGCGAACACGGCTCAGAAGATCGGTGCAGCAGCCCGGCAGTCGAGTGCGGGCTACGGCGGGCTCGCCGTCATCAACCGCGGCGCGGGAAGCTCCGTCCAGCTCGCCCAGCCCGGCAGCAGCAGCGAACCGCTCACCCCCGGAACCGATTCCGTCCGCATCGACGATCTCAGCCAGGCAAGCGTCGCCACCGGTCGCACACCCAACACGCAACCGATGAACACGCGGCCGGGACTGCCCGACACACCGCTTCCCGAAGGTACGGGCGATTCGATGGTGCAGGTCTCGGCATATCCACAGGAGAGCCGCACGTTCGGGCTGCAGCCGCCGTTCTTTGCAGATCAGGCTCCTCGAAGGAGGCGAATGCACTGGCTGCCCATCGCGGTCGGGCTCGTGCTGCTCGCCGCACTCGGTGCCGCTGCGGGGTGGTATTTCTCGAAACCATGAGCCCGGATTTTCGTCGGCAAACGGTTACATTTCATTTATACTTGCAACTGTCGCCCTCATGTCCCAGCGGTGTGCAGCGGAGTCGGCCTGATGCCCGTTCCGGCGAACAATGATGAATTCCTCGACCTGATCCGCAAGAGCGGAGTCGTCGAAGAAACGCGGATCAAGGCCTTCCTCGACCGCGTCGAGCAGGCCAACGCGACCATTCCCGAACAGCCGATCAAGTTCGCTTCCTGGCTGGTCCGCGACGGTGTGCTTACCTACTTCCAAGCCGAACAGATCCTGCAGGGCAAATACAAACGCTTCAGCATCGGCAAATACAAAGTGCTCGAGAAGCTCGGCATCGGCGGGATGGGGCAGGTCTTTCTCTGCGAGCACAAGATGATGCGGCGGCGTGTCGCCGTCAAAGTGCTGCCCATCGCCAACAGCGACAACGAAGCCGCCCGCGACCGCTTCTACCGCGAAGCCCGCGCCGTCGCCGCTCTCGATCACCCGAACATTGTCCGCGCCTACGACGTCGATCAGGACGACAATCTGCACTTCCTCGTCATGGAGTTTGTGGACGGTACGAACCTGCACGACCTCGTGAAGAAGCACGGCCCGCTCGACATCACCCGCGCTTGCCACTTTATCTACGCCTCCGCCGCAGGACTCGAATACGCCAATGGCATGGGCATCGTGCACCGCGACATCAAGCCCGGCAACATCCTCGTCGACCGCAATGGCATCGTGAAAATCCTCGACATGGGGCTCGCACTCTTCTTCCGCGGCGAAGACGACGACGGCCTCACCCGCCACCACGACGAAAACGTGCTCGGCACCGCGGACTACCTTTCACCCGAACAGGCCATCGACAGCCACACGGTCGATATCCGGGCCGACATCTACAGTCTTGGCGGCACCTTTTATTATCTGCTCACCGGCTCGGCACCTTTCCCCGAAGGCTCGGTCGCACAGAAGCTGCTCAAGCATCAGACCGCGGAACCGAAGCCGCTGCAGGAGCGGCGGCCTGAAGTGCCAGACGAGGTCGTGGCGATCGTGGCGAAGATGATGGCGAAGGATACGGCAGACCGCTACGCCACACCGGGCGAACTGATGGCGGATCTGACGCCTTACGTGCAGATCCCGATCGCACCGCCGACCGAAGCGGAGATGCCGAAGTTTTCCCGTGCCGCCGTCGGCAACAGCAATGCGTCTCGCGGAGCACCGAGCAGTGTGTCGCTCAGCGGTTCGTCCTCGGGTATTCCCAGTCTGGCGTTTCAGAGCAGCATGGGCGGCGCTCAGAATTCGATGGTGATCGCCGACCCGAAAGCGGCGCCGGCGATCTGGGAAGACATCGCCGCCGCGACGACCCCCAACTCCTCCGCAGATACGCCATCCACGAAGCCGCGGACCGCGCCGCCGCCGCCGTCGAAGCGGAGTTCTCCCGTCGCGGATCCGCGGCCGAAGAAGAAAAAGCTCCTCCTTGGCGGCATCGCTGCGGGTGTGCTGCTGGCCGTACTGGGTGCGTATCTGGTGTTCGGCGGCAAGTCGAAGCCGGGCACACCAGGCACACAGGCTCCAGTCGTCACGGGGCCGCGCACGCTCTACGTCACCAAGCGCACGGGCCAGAGTCCTGACGTGACGTTTCCCACACTCGCCTCGGCGGTCGCCAAAGCCGGGCCCGGCGACACAATCAAGCTCCTCGACGATCCCCACGTCGAGCCGCCAGTGCGGATCATCGCCAACAGCGCCGGCAAGCTCACCGGCGTCGTCATCGAGGCTGGCAACCCCGCGAGCCGGGTGACTCTTAAACCGCCGCCAGGCCCCATCAGCGGTAAACGCGGCTTTCTCGAACTCACCGCCACCGACGGGCTCACCATCCGCAACCTCGACATCGACGCCAGAAGTCAGCTCGATTTCTGCATCACGATCCAAGGCAAGATCGACGGACTCGTCCTCGAAAACCTGACGCTCAAAGGCGCGGCGACCGCTGACCTGTTCGTTGAGAAAGCCCACGCCTCACCCGACCGCCGGGCTCGCTTCGACCGTCTTGCGATCCGCGTGGATGCCCCCAACTGCGACGGCATCCAGTTTGTCGGCGATGCCAACACACCAGTAAACAGCGTGATCGTCGAGAACTGCCGCTTCATCGGCAGAGGCTGGAACGCCGTGCACTTCCGCGGCCCCGCCCGCGATGTGGACTTCCGCAACAACCGCGTCTACCAGTTCGAGCAGGGCGTGCTCTTCGAAGGTCCCGACGGTGCCAGTGCCGTCAACGTCACGCGGAACACATTTCACAGCTTGAACGTCGGCATCCTGCTGAAGGACAAGCCGCCGGAGAACCCTCCGAACAGTGTGAACCTGTCGCTGAATTATTTTGCGAAGTGCAAAGATGTGCTGCGGGGGCCGGACCGTCAGTTCCCCGGACTGCAGGCGAATGACAATGCCCGCGACCAGGAGAGCAGACCGGGCGAAGGGATGAATCCGCAAGCGGCCGAGGTGAAGGGCTACACCCTGCCGCCGCCCGACAACGACAGCGATTCGATGTTCCTGCTGATCGGCGACGCCAGCCCGCTAAAAGCGTTCGGCCCGAAGAAGATCGCGATCGGGGCTCAGTGATCAGCGTGCCTTGCTCCCGCCGGCAATGGTGATCGACAAACCCATCGGCACCAGTTTGTTCTCCGCGACCGCGCTCCGCAGCACATCGAGCGACCTCACGCCATCGCCGCGATCGCGGATCGCAGGAGCTTTCTTCGCATCCTTCACCGGGTAGAGCAGCATCACCGCGGGGTGATCCCCACCGGTCGCGGCCCGGCTCAGCTTCAACAGGTCTTTGGCGTCCATCGTGTCGGGCGAGGTTTCCTTCGCGATCGGCACCAGCAGTGCGAAGTCCGCGTGCGGAGCGGTGTCTTTGTGGTCGCCAATGTCGGGCTGCTGAGCCAGTCGCAGAGAATAGACGCCCGCGGGGATCTCCTGCTTGCGATAGTCGGTGAATTGCGTCGTGAAGCTCACCACGCCGAGCAGGGTGGTTTCGGGAATCTCGCGCCAGGTGAGGCCGTTTTTGACCTGGTCGGCGTCGGCACTCGCGGGGATCTCCGTGCGGAGCCAGAATTGCATTGCAACTGCATCGCCGCTTCGGATCTCAATGGACTTCGCGTCGAGCAGGTTCCGGATCATCCTCGGAACCGCGTCTGGCACCGGTGGGCCGGTCGCGAACTTGAAGTCACTCGCCGGGGAGGCGGATATCGTCGCCAATTGCAAGATCGCGGCGAAAAGCAGCTTTGTCATAGCGAATCCGCTCCGAGTAGCGCGATTGCAGAATCGTGCTCTCATCCGACCAGTGATCATCACTATCATCGATACTGATCATCTTCATTTCCGACAGGCGACGCAAGCGGACAATTGTTTCCAACGCACGACTAGAAATCCGGTTTCCGTCGAGGATAAGTGTCTTGAGCTTCGGCAGAATAGCTGATTCGTTCAGGATGTCGTAGACGTCGCCATTGATCGTACCGAGCTCGTTGTAGCCGACGTCCAGGTGGATCAAGCCGCGTAATGTCCGCGACTCCGCAATCCCGGTGAAACCTGCGTCGCCGATGTAGTGGCCGTTGAGATCGAGAGTTTTGAGATTCGCGAAGTGCGGCGAATTCGCAATCGCCGCGGCACCGATGGCGTGGATCGCATCGATGAACTGCTGTTCGTCACAGCGGATGACAAGCTCCTCGAGCCCGCTCCACACCGCGGAACTCGCGAGGTGTTCGACGCCATTGTCACCAAGCGGATTGCCCGACAGATTCAGTCGTGTGAGCCTCGACCAGCGTGGGGCGAGGCGGTTCAGTGCTGTGGCGTGTTCGGCCCAGAGTTGGCAGTTGCGGAGTTCGAGCGATCGCAGTCGGGGCAGGTCGGCGAGGCCGAAGAAGTAGTCGAGCCGCGAGCCGAGGCCGACGTTGCCGGTCAGGTCGAGATGGGTGAGACGATCGAGCCACGGCACGGCGGCGATTGCCGCGAGGTGATCGAGTGCCACCGGCAACCGCAGGTCGGTGATGGGAGCGAGTCGACCAATGCGCTCCGCATGGGTCACAAACTCAGCCGCGGCGATTTGCAGCCCGTCGACGAACCCGCGGCGGAAGGTCTGCACCGCCGCCAGGTCGGGGATGATCCACTCGGCCCGGTGAATCGCCAGCAGTGCGTCTGCCTGCAGATCGCCGGCGATCTGCAGACGGATAAACTCGGCCCGCGGCGAGTCGCCCTGCTCCTCCAGCCAGTCAGCATACACGAGCCGGGCGATGTCGTCGTCGGGCGCGGCCAGAATCGAGGGAAAGAGCGCGTCGTGCATGAAGTCTTGTTTTACCAGTCCGCATCGCCAGCAAGGGAGTCGCATTCACCTCGCTGCCTTGCTGGCTGCGGACTCGTCAGAGTGCCGTCGATTCTGCGAAGCCGAACATCAGATTGAAATTCTGCACCGCGACGCCGCTGGCACCGCGGACCAGATTGTCCTCCGCGGCGAGGACGAGGATCTTGCCGCGGACGAGCTTCACGCACAGATCGAGATAGTTGGTGTGGGCCGTGTCCTTGGTGGTCGGTAGCGTGGTCCGTACGCGCACAAATGGCTTGCCCTGGTAGTAGCGGGTGAAGAGTTCGACGAGTTCGCTCTCGGTGACCGTCCGCGTCGGCGTGGCGTAGATCGTGCTGAAGATACCCCGGTCCATCGGCATCAGATGCGGGGTGAAGATCACACTGACGCTCTTGCCGGCGACATGGGCGAGAGCCTGCTCGATCTCCGGCGTGTGGCGGTGACTGCCGACGGCGTAGGCACTGACGCTCTCATTGCACTCGGGAAAGTGCGTGCCGAGCTTGGGCGTGCGGCCGGCCCCGCTGACACCGGACTTCGCATCGACGATGATTCCCTGCGTCTCGATCAACTTCGCGGCGACGAGCGGTGCAAGGCCGAGAATCGCCGTCTGCGGATAGCAGCCGGGATTGGCCACCAGCGTGGCGGTGCGGATCGCGCCGGCGTTCAGTTCCGGCAGGCCGTAGACCGCGTGAGCCAGATTCGCTTCGTCCTGATGCGGATGTTCGTACCACTCCGCATACTCAGCGGCAGACTGCAATCGATAGTCCGCGCTCAAGTCAACGACGCGAATCCCCGCGGCGAGAAGCTGCGGGATCGCCGCCATGCTCGCACCGTGAGGCAGACAGCCAAACGCACACTGCACACCGGCAGCGCGGAGCTTGGCCGCGTCGAACTGCTCCAGCAGACCATCGCAGCGGCCCAGCAGCGACGGATGCGAATCCGACACCCGCAGCCCGGCGTCCTGACGGCTCGTCACCGCAGCGATCTCCACCTGCGGATGACGCAGCAGAATCCGGATCAGTTCGAGAGCGGTGTACCCGGTGCCGCCGAGGATGGCTGTGCGAATCATAGCGTCACCAGTCCGCAGCGCAAGCAAGGCAATCGCGGTGGGTTTCCGTGTGCATAGAATCGGTGTATCAAACCCCGCTCGCGGTGGCGATGCGCTACGAAGACTTGCTCGACGTGCTCCACGAAGACAATCATCTGCTGGTGCTCAACAAGCCCGCGGGGTGGTCGAGCGCGCACGATCAGAATTCCATGGCCGACGTGGCCAAGGCCTACCTGAAAGAGAAATACAACAAGCCCGGCAACGTGTTCCTCGGCGTGGTGCATCGCATTGACAAACCGGTGAGCGGCGTGCTGGTCTTTGCACGGACGAGCAAAGCGGCGAGCCGATTGAGTGAGCAGTTCCGCGATCATGCGGTGGTGAAAACGTATTGGGCGGTCTGCGCCAAGCCCACCCGTTGCAACGGGTGGGCTTTGGGGGAGACGCACTCTCTGCAGGACTGGCTGTCGCACGATGACGATGCACATATCGTCGAAGTCGTGAATGAGGATTTCCCCGGCGCGAAGCTCTCGAAGCTGCATTACACCGTAAAAGCGGAACATGATGGTCAGTTGTTTTTGGAGTTGAGCCCGCTGACGGGCCGCAAGCATCAGTTACGAGTGCAGCTTGCCAGCCGCGGGGCCATCATCCACGGCGATCGGAAATATGGCAGTGTCGCCAGCTTTGGCCATGCGATTGCACTGCATGCGCGATCGATCACAATTCTGCATCCGACTACGAGCGAACCGTTGACGTTTACCGCGCCGCTGCCGAAGCAATGGCGCGGGCGGTTCGCACATTTATTACGAGCCGGAAGCGTAAGCGACGGGTAAATCGACTATGACTCAGGATGAAAAACTCGCCGCGATCCTGGCAGCCGTACAGACCGACCCCGGCAACCGCGGCCTGGCGAAGGACCCGCACGACAACCTCTTCACTGCCTGCAAGGACGACTTCGCGGCGGCGTGCTGCAGCTTGATTGAAGAACAAGGCAACGCCCTGAACATCATGACCGGGTTCTTTGTGCCGACCGGATCGCCTCCAGCGTTTGAAACAGACGGCCCGCTTGGCGCGGCTTTTCTTATGCGAGGCCTGTGCAATATTCTTGGGCATATCTCGATATTCGCCGATGTAGAATGCACAAGAGCCGTGAGGCAGGGACTAGCAAGAACAACACTGAATGTAGACGCTATCAGGGGGGGGCATATCTATGTAGGTTCTGAAGTGCCAAAGTATGACATGATACACAGCTTATTCATCGAGCAGGTCGGTCGGGCTGCTGATGGTAAATACTATTCAATGCGCGGCCGTGATATCACTGATCATTCTTTAAGAACAGACGGAGAGTACTTAACGAATCGTGATCATATCGAACACCGGGAAGTACGACTGGCTATTGGGGATGGCGGCAACGAAATCGGCATGGGCAAGATCCCGCACGAAACCATCGTCAAGAACATCCCGAACGGCGATCTCATCCACTGCCGCGTGCCGGCAGATTATCTCATCGTCGCGGGGGTCAGCAACTGGGGGGCCTACGCCCTCGCGGCGGGGGTGTTCGTCCTCCGCAACGAGAAGCCGCCGGCGGATCTTTTCGACCCGGACCTGGAGCGCCGCATCCTCGAAATCATGGTCCGCGAGGGACCGCTCGTCGATGGCGTCACGGGGAAACAGACCGCGACCGTCGATGGGCTCTCGTGGGAGGAATACATCGCCCCCTTCAACACCATCCGCGACATCCTGGAATTGCCGACTTCAAGCTGAGAGCTACCAGCTACGAACTATTATTTTATTCTGGCGGCAGTGATAATAGCTTGTAGCTGGTCGTCGTCAGTTTGTAGAACGGGAGAACCATGAAGACAGGTCGTGATGTGCGTCTGGCGTGCCGCAAGGGGCAACTGACTTCGCCGACGCCGGGGCTGGCTCCGGGGTTCGTGCAGGCCAATCTGGTGCTGCTGCCACGGGAGTGGGCCTTCGACTTTCTGCTGTTCTGCCAGCGGAACCCCAAGCCCTGCCCGCTGCTCGACGTCACGGAACCGGGCGACTGGGAAGCCAAAAGCGTTGCCCCCGGCAGCGATCTCCGCACCGATCTGCCGGCTTACACTTTGTGGGAGCACGGCAAGAAAGTACGCGACCTGCACGACATCACTCCGCACTGGCGCGAGGATTTCGTCGGCTTCGTCATCGGCTGCTCGTTCACGTTCGAGAGCGCCCTTGCGGAGCACGGCATCCCGGTGCGGCACATCGAGGAGAATCGCAACGTACCGATGTACCGCACGAACATTGCCTGCAAGTCCGCGGGCCGCTTTGCGGGGCCGATGGTCGTGAGCATGCGGCCACTCACTGCGAAAGACACGCTGCGGGCCTCAGCGATCTGTGGGAGGTTTCCCCTCGCGCACGGTTCGCCGATCCACTTCGGCGACCCTGCGGCCATCGGCATCGCGGACGTGAGCCAGCCCGACTACGGCGACGCAGTCACGATCCGCCCCGGCGAGCAGCCCGTCTTCTGGGCCTGCGGTGTCACCCCGCAGGCGGCACTCCTGCAGGCGAAGCCTCCCTTCGCCATCACGCACAAACCCGGGCACATGTTCCTGACCGATCTGCGGGACCGCGACTTGGAAACTGTGTGATACAGAACACGGACACAGGTAAAATTTACCGATTTTTTGGGTGACAAGGCACTGTCGCTCTGTCATGATGGCGGAGTGCCCGCCTCCCCTTTCGGATTCCCCGCCATGCCGACGCGTCGAATGTTTCTCAAGACTGGTGCCGCAGCGACCGCCGCCCTCGCGGTGAATTCCGCGGTGCATGCCGGTGGCTCCGACACGATCAAGATCGGCCTGATCGGCTGCGGTGGACGCGGTCGCGGTGCGGCAGGCGACGCCATCAAAGCCGATCCCAATACGAAGATCACCGCCGTCTGCGACATCTTCCCCGAGATTACCAAGGTCGTCGCCGAGGCGATGACCAAGCAGTTCAAGGATCGCGCCGACATCGGCGAACGACAGTTCAGCGGGTTCGACGGCTACAAGCAACTGATCGACAGCGGAGTCGATCTGGTGCTGCTGGCCACGCCGCCAGGTTTCCGCCCACTGCACCTCGACTATGCCGTGAAGGCGGGCAAGCACGTCTTCGCCGAGAAACCCCTCGCGGTCGATGCCCCCGGCGTCCGCAGTGTGCTCGCCTCCGCCAAGCTGGCCAAGGAAAAGAACCTGCTCTGTGCCAGTGGCTTCTGCTACCGGCACGACAGCCGCAAAATCGAAACCGTCAAACGCATCCACGACGGCCAGATCGGCGACGTCTCCACCATGCAGGTCAGCTACAACACCGGCCCCATTTGGCATCGCGGCGACAAGGACAGTTGGAGCCCGATGGAGAAGCAGGTCCGCAACTGGTACTACTACTCGTGGCTGAGTGGCGATCATCTCGTGGAGCAGGCCTGCCACAACATTGACAAAGCCTGCTGGGTGATGGGCGATTATCCGATCGCCGCGACCGGGCTTGGCGGGCGGCAGTGGCGGACCGATCCGAAATACGGCAACATCTGGGACCACTTCAGCCTGACGTTCGAATATGCCGATGGCCGTCGCGTCTTCGCTCAGTGCCGGCAGATGAGCAACTGCCACGGCGACACCAGCGACCATGTCTGGGGCAGCAAAGGCCGCGCGGAACTGATGAGCCACAGCATCGTCGCCGACGGCAAAACCTGGGAATATGGAGCCGGGCCCTATCGCGATATGTATGTGCAGGAGCACGCGGACTACATCCAGAGTCTGCGTGCCGGCAAACCGATCAACGACATGGACGCTGCCGCGAAGAGCACTCTGATGGCCATTCTCGGCCGGCAGGCGGCGTACACCGGCAAGCGCATTCTCTGGAACCGGATGCTCGCCTCGAAGGAGCAGTTGACCCCCGACACCTACGCCTGGGGCGGACATGATGTGCCGCCGGTGCCGGTCCCCGGCGTGACGAAGTTCGCCTGAGTCCTGGTTTCCGCCCACAAGAAACGAGGTCGATCATGAAGGCAATTCTCGGCGGTCGCGATTTTGTCCGCATCACCACGGCCACCGCCGCGGCCGTTCTCGCCGCCCGCGCCGGCTGGAGCAAACCCCCGACCAAGCCATTCACTTCCGCAGCGCCTGGGTCAGCTCGGCCGCGGTGAAGGTCAGATTGCAGACCGGTTCCGTATCGCTCAGGATCTTGCTCGCGATCAGGCGATTGATCGGTGCCAGCACGCTGAAATGGCTCGCACCGCGGACCACCTCAAAGTGAATATTCGGATTCGTCGTGGCACGGGACATGGTCTTGAGCGATTCGGCATTTCCCTGCACCGAACCTTCAAACACAAACGTCGGGCTCTTGATTGTCTCCAGCCAGCGGCCGGGTGATCGAAACTCCACTTCCTTCGGGTTGGTCATGTCGAACGGCAGGTACTCGTCGCCGTAGCCGCGGACATCATCCGCAGGCCCGAATGAGAAGACGGCCCGGAACCGGTCGGAGCACTCGGCAACAAGCAGGACGAGCGTGCCGCCGGTGCTGTGCCCGCCGAGGTAGATGCGTCTGGGATCGACATAGCTCTGTTTGGCGAGAAAGTCCGCCGCGGCGAGGACATCGTTAACTTCCCCGAGGAAGCCTTCCTTCACGCCGGGGTTGTCGTTGCCGCCCCGCAGCGAGGGGAACATCATGACAATCCCCGCTTTGCGGTAAGCGCTGGCGGTCTGATCGTTGCTTGGCGGCGCGGCAGACCAGACATCACCGATTGTGTTGCAATCGCCTCCGGTGATCCAGATGATGGCCGGGTGTTTCTTGCCGTCTTTGGGATCGGGCGTGAGGTACGCGGCCAGCTTTCCGGCGTCAGCGTCGTAGCGGACAGTGTTGAAGAGCTTGGCGGGCGGTGCCTCCACGGGCTCCTTGTCCGAGCCGCGACGCGTGACATTCGTCACAAACCCCTTGCGTGCATCGACCAACGAGCCCGCCGCAGTTGCGGGATCCGACCCCGGTGAGGCCACGCCCGCCGACTGCCCGGGATTTCGCTTGCAACCGGCCACAAGCACGACAGCCAGCAGAAGGTAATGGATGGAGTGTTTCATTGCGCGAATGAGTCCTGAAGTGTGCCGCTCATTCTCGCGATCATCCGCAGCAACAACAAGTCTGACTTCCGCAGTTCGCAGCAACAGTGGTCAGCACTGATATTTGACTTCGCCGCCCACGATGGTCAGCGCGGCCCGACCAATCATCGATGCCCCATGCCACGGGGTGTTGCGGCTCTTCGATTTGAACTTGGTTGCATCGACAGTCCACTGCACCTTCGGATCGATCACCGTGACATCCGCGACGGCACCCGGTCGCAACGTGCCGCGATCGATACCGAGTACGCCTGCGGGGCCTGTGGTCATCTTCGCGATCATTTGCGGCCAGGTGAGTACGCCCGGTTCAATCAGGTGCGTGATGCATGCTGCAAGAAACGTCTCAAGGCCGACGATCCCATTGGGGGTCTGGTCGAGTTCCTTGGCTTTCTTCTCCGCTGCGTGCGGGGCATGATCGGTCGCCAGCACGGTGAGGGTATCGTCGCGGAGCCCTTCGATGATCGCCTCGATATCCTTCTTCGTCCGCAGCGGAGGGCTCATTTTGTAGTTGCTGTCGAAGGTGGCGAGCTTGTCGTCGGTGAAGATGAAGTGGTGCGGGCAGGCCTCGCCGCTGACGCGGATGTTTTTCTTTCGCCCCTGCCGGATGAGATCGACGCCGCCAGCGGTGCTGACGTGGAGGATGTGGACCTTGCCGCCGGTGAGTTCGGCGAGGACGATGTCGCGGTAGATCATGATGTCCTCGGCGACGCCGGGCATCCCGCGCAGGCCCAGCCGCACACTGACCTCGCCTTCGTTCATGACGCCGCCGACGGTGAGTTCGAGGATCTCGGCGTGGACCAGCACGGCCTTGTCGAACATTTTGCAGTATTCGAGGGCACGCCGCATGATCTCGGCACTGGCGACGGGAGCACCATCGTCCGTGAAGGCGACGGCGCCGCCGGCGACGAGCTTGCCGATCTCGGCGAGTTCTTTCCCCTCGCGCTTCTTGGTGACGGCCCCGATCGGGAAGACATTGCAGTGCCCGGCCCGCTGCGCCTGGAGGATGCAGAACTCGGCGGCGTCG
>JBGSSZ010000076.1:0-12551 GCA_041736785.1 Limnoglobus sp. | reverse complement strand
GGCCCGCTGCCACGGTCGCCCGCGATAAAGCCATCGAGCGTGCCATCGCGGGGCTCGGCAGAGTTCTCAATGCCGCGGGCGGAGGCGTCGGCGGCGCAAACAACAACTACGGCGGTGCCGACGATCTCTACTTCTACTGGTCGCTCGAACGCGTCGGCGTCGCCTACGGACTCGATACCATCGGCGGAGTCGACTGGTACAAATGGGGGCTCAAGACCATCCTCGATTCTCAGGCTCCTGACGGCTCCTGGAGCGGCAGCTATGCAAAGAATGTCACCACCGCATTCGCCATGCTCTTCCTCAAAAAGGCCAACCTGACCGGCGACATCACGGCCAAGATTGCGGGCAAGGTGAAAGACCCCGGCGGCGGTGAACTCCGTGGCGGTCGCGGCGGAAGCATCAGCACCGCGGGCACACCGCAGGGCAAGAAACCCAAGGGGGACGATCCGAAAACACCCGGCATCAATCAGGTCCGCAAAACCACGGAAGCCGACAAACTCGCCGAGGAACTGCTCAAGGCGAACGACCGTGAGTGGCCGCTGAAGCTGCGAGCGGTCCGGGAGACCCAGGGTCCGCAGCACACCGTGGCACTCGCTCAGGCCATCGCCGTGCTCGAAGGCAAGCGGCTTTATCAGGCTCGTGAAGCACTTGCCGAGCGGCTCACGCGCATGACCGCCGATACATTGAAGCGAATGCTCGATGATCGCGACGCGGAGGTCCGCCGAGCGGCGTGTCTGGCTGTCGGCATGAAGGACGAACGCACCGTCATCCCCGGTGTGATCGATTGCATCACCGATCCGAACGCCAGCGTGATGCGGGCGGCGAAGGCCAGTCTGAAAGCGATGAGCAATGAAGACCACGGCCCCGCCAGCGGTGCGACCGACGACGAAAAACGCAAAGCCGCAGACGCCTGGCGATTTTGGTACGCCCTCGATGCCCGCAAGGGTAAGTAATTTCTCACACTCTCGGAGCCTGCCCGATGCGTGCGCTGCTGCTCACTATTCTCGCCATACCCGTGTTCGCCGCGGACCCTTACGACCAGTCGGGTGTGCCGCTCGAAGTCCGACCGCCTGCAGACTTCAAAGGGAAGGTCGTGCTCGTCGTTGCGGGCAAGCAGAGCCATGGCCCCGGTGATCACGAGTTTTTCGCGGGGTCGGCGATCCTCTGCAACCTGCTCAAGCAGACGCCGGGCGTCTGGCCGATCATGGTCCGCGATGGCTGGCCCAAAGACGAATCGCTCTTCGAAGCTGCCGACACGATCGTGATGTATATGGACGGCCGCGGCGGGCATCCCGTGGTGCAGAAAGACCGCCTCGCCGCGATGGACAAACTGCTCAAGAGTGGCAAGGGCTGGGTCAATCTGCACTATGCCGTCGATTATCTGGCCAAAGACGGCAAGACTGTGATTGGCTGGATGGGTGGCTACTACGAACCCGATTGGAGCTTCAATCCGCATTGGGACGCCGAGATCCGCAGCCTGCCGAAACACCCGATCACGCGCGGCTTCAAGCCGTTCACGCTGCGCGACGAGTGGTACTACAACATGCGCTTTGTCGACGACATGAAAGGCGTCACCCCGATCCTGCAGGCGATCCCGCCCGACAGTACTCGCAAAGCGGGTGGCGCCCCCAAGGAAGTGAAGAAGCACATCGGTGCCAGCAAGCTCGAAACCCTGGCGTGGGCCTATGAGCGTCCCGATGGCGGTCGCGGCTTCGGCTTCACCGGTGGCCACTTCCACCGCAACTGGGCCGACGAAGACTTCCGCCGCGTCGTGGTGAATGCGATCCTCTGGAGTGCGAAGGTGGACGTGCCGGAGGGTGGCGCGAAGGTCGAGTTCGATCCTGCGGACCTGAACAGGAATCTGGACCGCAAAGGCAAAGGCGCTTTCAAACCGATCACGCCACCTGTGAAGAAATAATACGCTTCCCGCTCGTGACGATAAAAACTGTGAAGCGTATCACCAGTCCGCAGCGCAAACAAGGCAGTTTGATTTCTCAAAAATCAAACACTCACGTATACCGCTCGCTCACATGCTCCGCATCGAAGAACGTCGGCAGGTGGCGGTCGATCTGCAGGTAGCCCTGCCGCGTGAGATCGACGCCGCGATCGGTTACTTTCAGCCAGCCTTCGTTTTCGAGCTTGCGATAGCCCTCGCCAAACGCGCTCCTGATATCCACTTTGAACTTGTCCTGGAAGTACGAGCGTTCGAGGTGCCCGGTCTTGAGTTGCAGGATCATCTCGCGGATCAGCCGCTGGCGGTCGGTGATCGGCAACGCCCGGCCCAGCGGCAACTCGCCGGCATCCAGCTTCGCGATGTACGCCTCCCAGGTGTCCACATTCTGGATGTGCACGCCGTTCATATGACCGAAGCTGGCGACGCCCGTGCCGAACATATCCGCTCCCGTCCAGAGAGCGTCGCGGTAGACGAACTGCGTTTTCGTTTTGTCCTTCACCACCGTGTACGCGCTCGACTGATCGTAGCCGGCGGCTTTGAACTCCGCAAACGCATAGTCGACCCACTCGCGCTTGGTCGGCCAGTCGGCGATGCTCCCCGGTGCGGGTTCGTTCTCGTCGTGCAGAGCCAGGCTCTTCGAGAAGGTCGTGTTGTAGGGAAGCTCCATCTGATAGATCGTCACGCTCTCCGGCGACATGGCGATCGTCTTGGTCACGCACTCTTTCCAGTTGTCCCACGTCTCGCCGACCATGCCGGCGATGAGGTCGATGTTGATCTGATCGAAGCCGACGTCGCGAGCCCAGCCGTACGCGCGGTAGACCTCATCCTCGAGGTGTGCACGACCGTTGTACTGGAGGATTTCCGGTTTGAAGTTTTCGACTCCGAGGCTGAGCCGCGTCACGCCGAGGTCTTTGAGTGCCTGCAGCTTGTGCTGCTGCAGAGTGCCGGGCTCGCACTCGAAGGCCACTTCGCGAGCCGCGTCCCACGGCATGATCGCCTGGAGTCGATCCATGAGCGCGCGGAGTTGTGCGGCACTCAAATACGACGGCGTCCCGCCGCCGAAGTAGATGAAATCGAGCTTGCGGCCGCCGACGCACTCCGTCCGCGCGAGCATCTCCACTTCTTTGAGCAGAGCGTTTGTGTAGACTTCGACATCGCTGGCGTTCTTATCGGTGTAAACGCGGAAGTAGCAGAATTTGCATCGCTTGCGGCAGAACGGAATGTGCAGGTAGAGCCCGAGCGGCGTGCCGGGAGTCGGCGCGCGGTGATACGCCGCCAGCGCGTCGGGGACCATCTCCCGCTTCCAGAACGAGAACGGTGGATAGTTCGCGATGAAGTAGTTGCCCAGGCCGGTCTTTTCTTGCTCAACTCCTGTCATTACAGCACCTTGCGGAAATCGCTACAACTGGCTTGGCACGCATCCGGCACGGAAAGTATACTGGTCTGGCGGTCGGGAAACTACTTTTTCGACCCAAAAGGAGGGCCGAGTATGGCTCGAAAGTCGAAACCGTGGTTCCGAGAAGAACGTCAGCAGTGGTTCGTCCAGCACAAGGGAAAGCAAATCCCTCTGGGGCCGGACAAGGAGGAAGCCCATCGGCGGTGGCATACCCTGATGGCCCTCTCCGGGGTAGATACCGCCGGGGACGCAAATCCTTTCCAGATCATAGCAGACGAGTTTCTGGATTGGATCAACCGGAACAAGAAGCCGAAGACCTACCACACCTACCAGCACCACCTAGAAGCGTTCTGCCTTCTTCAAGGGAAGGTCGCCGTCAAGGACTTGAAGCCGCATCACGTTGATGGCGTCTTGAAGCAGCATCCGCACTGGACGAAAAGCACGATCCGGGGGTTCATGGTCTGCGTCTCGACAACCCTGAACTGGTCGGTGAAGCACGGCTTCACGACGCACAACCCGCTCTCGAAGAAGTTGGACATCCCCAAGATCGTCAGCCGGGGGAAGGACTCGCTCGTCACCCCGGAGGACTACAAGGCGATGATCGAACACGCCAACCCCCGGCTCCGGGATTTTCTGATCGCCTGCCGGAACAGCGGCACCCGTCCTCACATCGTCGCCACGGTCGAGGCCCGACACTTTCACGAAGCCGCCGCCTGTTGGGTCATGGACGAACACAAGACGATGGAGGAGAGCGGTGAGCCGCTGGTCGTTCACTTGAACCCGACCCTGCTCGCCCTCACAAAGAAGCTGGTGGCCGAGAACCCCGAAGGGCCGATCTTCCGAAACACCCGTGGGCATGTCTGGGTGGACACCGCTTGGGGTAAGGCGATGGAGGGGCTGAGAAAGACGATGCGGAACAAGGGGGTGGCGGTGAAAGGCCGTGGGATCATGTATGGCTTCCGGCACACCTTCGCCACCGACCTGTTGGAGAAGGGAGTGCCGGATGCCCACGCCGCCGCCCTGCTGGGCCACAAGTCCACGACGATGATCCACAAGCATTACTCGCACTTGTCCTCGAAAGCTGCTGCCCTCAAGGTTCATTTACAGCACATCGGGGGTGTGCTGGGCGAGGGTCGAGACGCAAGTGCCGCAACCCAACCGGATCAGACACCCGGTTCCGTTTCGCTGGTGGTCGAGGGGCTGGCGTCGTGATCGTGGTCGTCGGCAGCGTGTTCGGGTTCGCCATCTGCCGCGGAGCGGCAGATGGCTGGCTCGCCGTGTTGCTGTGACGGATGACGTAGTTCTGGATGCTGTCGGTGAAAACCTTGATCGAAGTGCCGACCCGGAATCCTTCGAGTTCGCCTTCACGGAAAAGGTCGTAGACCTGTCTACGAGAGCAGCCGAGTAGCGGTGCGACCGCTTTGGGGGGTAAGTGTTGCCGATCCATCGGTGTAAGTCCACATCCTGCTTGGCTCCTGACCAGAGAGCGTTTCGGTCATAAAAGTTGTCCGTCGCCGTCCAACTTCGCCGCCTAGAATACCAAAAGGCGGCATCTTTTTCAACTACCTGATGTAACGGTGATGGTTGGAAAAGGAAGCACCCCGCCGCGAAGCGGCGGGGTGCTTCCTTGATTTGCTGGCCGGTCGTCAGGGGGTGCCGCCGAGGTTGAAGAACTCCACCACACCCGTCTCCATGTCGTAAAGGCCGTACACCAGCCGGGCCTCGCCACGGCCGACGGCGGCTTTCAAGAACGGGCTGTCCCGCAGAACGGTGAGTGCCTGCTGCTTGGCGTTCTCCTCGGCCAGCCGGTCAACCACGTCGGCGTCGTGCCGGTGGTGGCACTCGATGACCTGCGGGCGGATGCCGACCATGTGGGCCTGCATGTCCCGCAGGTGGTCGTGGAGCGGCTTGTCCCCGGCCTCGCAGACGGCTTCGATGGCCCCACACCCCTTGTGCCCCAAGACGACGATCAGCGGGGTGTGCAGGTGTTCGACGGCGTATTCCATCGAGGCCAGCACGTCATCGTCCACCACGTTCCCGGCGTTGCGAACCTCGAAGATGCTCCCGGCCCGCTGGTCGAAGATGAACTCTGGGCACACCCGGCTGTCCGAGCAGCACAAGATGGTGGCGAACGGGTGCTGGCCCTTCGCCGTCCGGTGGCGGTGGTCGGCGTCGTGGCGTGTGTCGGTCGAGAGGGTGCGGCGGGAGTTCACGAACCGCAGGTTGCCGCTGCGGAGTTCGTGGAGGGCGGCGTCCGGGGTGGGGGTGGCCGTAGGTGCGGCATCACCGGGCTGGGTCGTCCGCCAGTAGGCCACCCCGCCACCGATCACGACGAGGGCGGCGAGCAGGGGGAGGGTCTTGGACCGAGGGTGTGGGTTCATCTTCAACTCCGTGTCCTGTCCTCCAGAACCGGGGCAGTCAGTCGCATCGTTGGCGGCTCGACTGCCCCGCCGATCTTCTCGTGGACGGCCTTCGCCCGCTCCAACGCCGCCGTGATGTGCGGACAGATGTTCTCCCGCCCGACGTGCCGCTCGAACTCGATCTGGTGCATGAGTTTCGCCGGTTGCGGCCTCGCCCCGCACAGGATCAGGGTGCGGCCGGTGGCGTGGAGCCGGTCGGCAAGGTCTTCCAACGCCTGTAGCCCGGTGGCGTCGATGGCCGTCATGTTCCGCAGCCGTAGGATCACGACCGGGGTGAGTTCTTCGATGTGGTCGGTGACGACTGACAGTTTCTCTGCTGTCCCGAACAAGAAGGGGCCGTGGATGCGGACGACGGTGACGTAATCGGGGATGTGCTTGTCCTGCAAGACGTGCAGCCGCCCGTCTTCGACGTATTCCTTCGTCACCTTCTCGACGGTCGTGGTCTTCGCCACCTTGCGAATGAACAGCAGGGCGGCGAGGACGATCCCGACCTGAACGGCCACCGTCAGGTCGGCGAACACGGTCAGGGCGAAGGTCGTCAGCCAGACGGCGATGGTGGCCCACGACATCTTCAAGAGCTTCGGGATTTCCCGCCACTCGCCCATGTTGTAGGCCACCACCAGCAGGATCGCTGACAGCACGGCGAGGGGGATGTGGCTGGCAAGCGGTGCGGCGAACAGGAGGACAGCGAGCAACGTCAGGGCGTGGATCATCCCGGCCACCGGCGTCTTAGCACCTGACCGGATGTTCGTGGCGGTGCGGGCGATAGCCCCGGTCGCCGGGATGCCGCCGAGGAACGGGACGGCGATGTTGGCGACCCCCTGAGCCACCAGTTCGACGTTCGGGTTGTGCTTGTCACCACTCATGCGGTCGGCAACAACGGCGGACATCAGCGACTCGATGGCCCCCAGCAGGGCGACCGTCAAGGCCGGGGAAAGCAGGGTCGGGATCATGGCCGGGTCGAACTTCGGAACGGTAAGGGCGGGCAAACCGCTGGGGATGCCGCCGAACCGGGTGCCGATGGTTTCGACCGACAGACCGAGGGCCACCACGACGACCGTGCCGAGCAGCAGGGCGACGATAGAGCCGGGCACCTTCTTGAAGAACCTCATGCACACGATCACGACTGCCAATGACCCGACCGCCAGCAGGGTTGTTGTCAGGGAGATGGTCTGGAAATGGGTCATGACCGCGTTCATTCTGCCGACGAAATCGCCCGGCATATTCTCGATCCGCAGCCCGAAGAAGTCCTTGATCTGCGTGCTGGCGATCAGAACTGCGATGCCGTTGGTGAACCCGACAACGACCGGGCGGGGGATGAACCGGACGGCCGAGCCGAGGCCGGTAAGCCCCAAAACGACGAGGATGACGCCCGCCATGACGGTGCAGACGAGCAGGCCGTTGAACCCGTGCTGGGCGACGATCCCGAAGACGATGACAACGAACGCCCCGGTCGGCCCGCCGATCTGCGTCTTGGACCCGCCGAGGGCCGAGATGAGGAACCCGGCGACGACCCCGCAGTACAACCCGGCCTGTGGCGGCACGCCCGACGAGATGGCGAACGCCATCGCCAACGGGAGGGCGACAAGGCCAACGGTCAGCCCAGCGATCAGGTCCGAGCCGAACGTCTTGAGGGTGTAGCCCCGCAGGGACTCGACCAACTTCGGCATCATGCCCCGCTTCATCGCTTGGCCTCCTGTTCGATCTTCTTCGCCCCCTTCTTTTCCTCCCGCAGCATCTCCGTCGCCTTGGTCATGTGGGCGAAGAAATACTCCCGCATCTTGTCCAACGCCTCGCCCAGCAGTGGATCACGGAGCCGGTAGAAGATTTGGTTGCCTTCCTTGCGGGTTTCAACGATGTGCTTGTTCCGTAGGACGGCAAGGTGCTGGGAGGCGTTCGCCTGCTCGACCCCGACCTTCTCGCACAGTTGCCCAACCGACATCTCGCCCCGGCTCAAGAACTCCACGATGGCAACCCGTGTGGGGTGGCCGAGGGCTTGGAAGATGCCCGCCTTGAACTGCCGCATAGTGTCCAGCATGGCCCGCCTCACGCCACGTTCCGCCTGTTTCGAGTATTCGCACTCTCGAATATATCAACTCCGTGAGGGCGGTCAAGCTGCCTTCCCATTCTCGCAGGTGCCGCTCTTGATCGACGGCATCGAGCCTCACGGCTTCAACTTGGCGACGAATTTCGGCGGCACTACCTGCGGTATCGTGGTCTTGAACGGCGGCACCGGCGGCGGGGCTTTCACCGGCTTGGGGTGGAGCTTCCGCCGCTGAGCGTTGGTCAGCGGTGTTGTGTTGATGCGTGGCACACCCGGCCGGATCGGTTTGTCCGGCAGCAGCAACCCCTCTTCGACCGCCTTCGACTTTATGAACTGACTGAATGACATCATGCAATAGTTATCCTCCCCGACCGACTTTACCTGTCGCTCATGGTGCCCGTATGCTGCGGTTCCCCGTCCAGAACCGCACCCCGGAGAGACGCCGTGAAGATCGCCTACCTGAACCGCTGGTCCGACTGGTTTCACCTGATGCTGGCCGAGCAGCACGACGACACCCACCGCCGCATCGAGAGTCGGTTCGCCTCGTCGCTGGCCGAAGCCCGGACGTTGCTGGCCCGGTGGCAACAAGAACACGCCATCGAGCCGCAGAACCTTCTCGACAACAGCGGGGTTGATCTGGACGACCTGATCGGCTGGATGGACGAGGACTTCTCCACTGTGATCGAGAAGAAGACCGTCGTGGTCGTTGTGTAACGACGGTGGTATCGGTTCTCTGTGGCCGCGGAGCGGCCACAGAGAACCACTCCTGCACCTGCTCCGACCACAGCACCGCCTTGTTCTTCGACAAGAAGCCCCTTGATCGCCAGTTCAGACGGCACCGCCGCCCAAACCACTCTGGGGACGGCATCTCCACATCCCGGCGGTTCTTGATGTTCTTCGTGACGTAGCGGGCGTGGCCGATCACATCGGCAACACGGTCGCAGTAGACCGACACCGGGCGATCCCGGCACGCCGCCGCCCACCAGCCCCGGATAAGGGCTTTCATGGCGGCGGTGGTCGTGGTCAGGGTGGTGATGATGGTCAGGTGGCAGTGGGGCAGGCCGTCACGGAACTCGATGCGGATGTCGTATTCGATCTCCTCGCTGGTCTGCTTCCGATGGTCACGAAGACGCTGACAGAACACTTTCAGGCATCCCGCCAGCATCACGTCCGTCGTGGGCTGATCGTCGGTGATTTTGAGCGTAAACGTGAAGTCCGGGGGCTTGTCCTTGAACGAACGGATCAGGACGGCCGATTCCTTCTCGGCGTGCTTTCGACGACACGCTGAACATGGACAAAGGGGTGAGCGGCAAGGACGTGGCCGACCATCTGGGTAGAACGACTTCGACCGGCAGTTGCGGTAGGTTTCTCGAAGAGTTTCGTTGCTCTGGGCACTACTATACTTTGGAGTCGAAGTCACCGATTTCCTTTGGGACACCGCTGGTTGCTGCCAGCGGTGTTCTCGTTTCTCATAGGTCAATCTCCGGGGCGGTTCGGGTTCATGTCCTTCTCCGTCTTCCCCGCTTTGTTCTTCTTCATTGTTGATCGCATCTGCCGGTGAATTTCTTGGTGAGTTGGCTTGTCCACGGGCAGCAGGTTGTCCACCCGCCAGTTCGACTTGTCGCCGTCCTTGTGGTGGAGTTCGTAGCCGCTGGGCACCTTGCCGTTCTCACGCTCCCAGACAAGCCGGTGGAGCAGGTAGGCCCGATCCTTCCCGTCCTCGTTGATCGTCACGCAGGCATAGCCCTTCTGGTTCTTCCAGACCGGGTAGGTCTTGCCGTTCAGTTGAATGTTCTTGGTCATAGTCACCTTTTCCGAAGTAAGCACGCAGCAGCCGAATGTCCTCCTCCGTGTAGAGCCGGGAGCCACCGACCCGCAGGGGTTCGGGGACGTGCCCGGCTTGGTGGGAATACTTGATCCGATACCAGCGGACGCTGAGAAGATCAGCGACTTGGCGGACGGTGTAGAACGTGTGCTGCATGGGAAATCTCCTGTTCTTGAAATCCGGCACAATGATCTAGTGATCGTGCCTGCGTTTTTCTTCACCGGAGGAGAAGAAAGTTCAGAAAGCTGTCGGCCGGGGTAACGAGGCGGCGATGAAGTGCGGTTCAAGATCGCCCCGTGGCTGAATGCCTACAGCACCCCTGCAAGAAGCGGCACAGCCCTGCGGAAGTAGGGAGATGGTGGTGGAACAAGACCCAACCTCCGGCCGCTCCGCGGCCGGAGGTTGCTGTGGATGCCGCAGGTCGAACAGGCCGCTATTAACGCAGGCGAGGGGACGTTGATAACCGGCGGCGAGAACAAAAGAAGGTGGACACGGAGTCAGGCAGAGTAGTCGGGGGAGGGAACCAGCCCCGGAAGGATTGTGTTCGGGTTGTTGAGTTCGGCGTTTTGTAACCAGCCCCGGAGCCGATCATCGTGCCGAAAGTGCGGCACGCATCTGGCACGGAACGGCACGCAATCCGGTGCTTTTTGTGCCATCCGTGCCACAGGTGCCAAGTCGTAAAGTGCTGTAGTGGCGTGGTTTCGGGAAAATCACTCGGTCATTCAACTGACGATGAAGTAGTTGCCGAGGCCGGTTTTTTCCTGATCGCTGACGCTCATGATGCTCCCATTGTACGCGATCTGCTCAGGGCTTGCGGCCTAGGCAGTACAGTGTGCCCTTCTCCGTGCCGATCAGAACGCAGTCCGGACCCGCAGCCGGGGAACCGGTCACAGCACTGTCGAGTTCCAGCTTTGGCATGACCTTTTTGCCCGTGGCCAGATCGAGCACATGGAAATGCCCGTCGCTGTGCAGGCTGCCCACATAGACGCGTGAACCCGCGACCAGCGGCGAACCGTCGATCATGCCCTCGGCGATGAAGCTCCACTTCTCCTTGCCCGTGGCCCGATCGATCGCATAGAGCTTCTTGTCGCGGCAGCCGACCACGACGAGCCCCTCGGTGACGCTGGCCGAAGAATAAAACGGCTGCTGCTTGCGCGGATTCTCGAAAAGCCAGGTTTTCTTCAAGGTTTTCCAGTTGATGGCGACGACCTGATTCGACATGGTGCCGACGTAGACGCTGTCGCCCAGCACGGCCGCGGTGGCACCCGTCTGCCCGCCGAGATCGACTTCGCCGAGGTTTTTGCCGGTCTTCGCGTCGAGCACGTGCAGCAGGCTGTCGCAACCGGCCACGAACGTGCGGTCGCCGGCCACCGCGACGGAGCCGTTCACGGGGCCTTCAATTCTGAACTCCCAGAGTTTCGCACCCGCGGGGCTGATGCAGAAGAGTGCGTTGTTGTGGCAGCCGACGAGGATGTTGTCGCCGTGGAAGTTGGCTCCACCGGTGATCTCGCCGCTGGTGTCGAAGGTCCAGAGAATTTTGCCAGTGGCGGTGTCGAGTGCGAAGAACTTGCCATCGCTGTTGCCGACGTAGACGCGATCCTTGTTCACCGCGGGCGAGGCCTTGATCGGTGCGTCCAGCGGCGTCTTCCACTTTTGCTGACCGGTCTTGAGATCGATGGCATAGAGGTGCTGATCCCCGGACGCGACATAGACGACGCCGTCGACGATGGCCGCAGCACTTTCGATGGCGTTGCCGGTCTTGAACTTCCAGCGGATCTCGAGCGTGTCGGGCAGCGCGACTGCAGCGACGCCCGTCATGGCGGCATTTCCGCGAAAGACTGGCCAGCCTGGCGGAGCCGCCGGCACCGGTGCGGAAAGCGTCAGCAGGAGTGTCAGCAGCATGATGCTCCTCTAATACGCCGACTGATAGATCTGCAGAATCGATTCTTCGTCCACAGGTCGCGGGTTGAAGCGGGCGGTCCATTGCTGATTCGCTTCTTCCGCAAGCACCGGTAGGATACCTTCGCTGACCCCTGCATCTTTCAGCGTTCCCGGCAGTCCTGCAATTCCGGCCAACATTGAAAGCCGCCACGCCAGGTGCTCACCCAGCGGTGTGTAATTAGCATGACTCGCATTGAAGCGGACGACGTGAGGCAGCATGATCCCAATCGCCACGCCGTGAGTGATGCCATAGTGGGCGGTGAGCGGGTTTGCACAGCTATGGCAGACACCCAACATGGCGTTTTCGATCGCGGTCCCGGCGAGGTAGGCCCCGATCTGCATCGCCGAGCGTGCGGCAAGGTTTTGCGGTTCTCGAAGCACAGTCACGAAGTTCAGCTCCATGTGCATCCAGGCTTCGAGCGAGGCGCGCCGTGATATGTCATTGGCCTTGGTGCAGACGAACGATTCCACGGCGTGGGCAATCGCGTCGATGCCCGTGACCGCCGTGACGGCCCGCGGTTGCGACAGAGTGACCTCGGGATCCATCAGCACAGTGCGGAACGCGGCTTTCTCATCGCCGCAGGCCAGCTTCATGTGCGTAGTTTCATCCGCGATGAGCGCGTAGCTCTGCGCCTCGCTGCCCGTCCCCGACGTGGTCGGCACGCCGATCGATGGAAGCATCGGCTGCGTCGCTTTGCCGTGACCTTTGTAGTCGATCATCCGCCCGCCATTGGTCAGGATGAAGTTGATCCCTTTGGCGCAATCCATGCTGGATCCGCCGCCGACCGCCACGATGAGATCGATGTCGTGCTCGCGGGCAAAAGCCACACCGTCGCGGACCTCGCGCTCGGTCGGGTTCTCCTTCACACCATCGAAGACGAAGACAGCGAGCCCCGCAGCGGCGATGCTCGCCGCGGCTCGCTGCGGGTGGCCCGCATGCTCGAGTCCGGGATCGGTCACGAGCAGGATGC
>JBGSSZ010000646.1:0-4068 GCA_041736785.1 Limnoglobus sp. | reverse complement strand
ACCAATCCGAGCCCAAGCCCGAGCCCAATCCCAGCACCGAAAACTCGCAGCCAGGCACCGGACCTGCCGCCGTTGACTGCGGCCCCTGCCCCGGCTCCGTTGGCCGCACGCGACCTGCCGCCCGCTGCAAACATCATCCGCGAACCCGACCGCGTGGGCAACATCCGCATCTCGGGCAACACCGTGACGCATCAGGACGTGATCCTGCATGAACTCCGCTCGGCGGGCATCCTGCCGGGGCAAATTCTGCAGTATCCGATGCTGGAAGTCGCGAAGAACAACCTCATCCGTCGTGGGATCTTCTCGACCGAGGAGGGCATGCAGCCGCGAGTCGAGGTCATGCCGAACAACTTCGACACCACCTACAAGGACATCGCGGTGACGGTGACCGAGACACGGACGGGTCAGTTCATGGTCGGAGCCGCGGTGAACTCGAACGTCGGATTGAACGGCTCGGTGGTGATCAACGAGCGGAACTTCGACATCCTCCGCGTGCCGACGAGCTTGGATGATTTCCTGAATGGTCGTGCCTTCCGCGGTGCCGGGCAGGAGCTTCGCATCGAGGCCATGCCGGGCACGGTCTTCCAGCGCTACGCCATCACCTGGCGCGATCCGTACTTCCTCAACAGTCAGTTTGGCCTCACCAACAGCTTCTACTACAACCAGCGTGCGTATGCGGAGTATCAGGAAGACCGCGTGGGCGGCCGCATCACCGTCGATCGCGCGCTCGATCCGATCTGGCGTGCCTCGGGTAGCCTGCGCATCGAAGGCGTGAACCTGGCCGACATCCCGCCGTGGGCGTCACCTGCGATCACCGACTTCGCCGGCGATTCGTTCCTGCTCGGCCTGCGGGGCGGACTCAGCCGCGACACCCGCGACAGCTACCTGTTCCCCTCCTCCGGCAGCCTCTTCGACATCAACTTCGAACAGGTGCTCGGCACCTACACCTACCCGATCGGCAGCATCGAAGGCACGAAGTTTTTCACGACCAAATGGCTGCAGCGCAACGACGGCGCCGGCAAGCACATCCTGAGCCTGCGCAGCCAGGTCAGCGTTACGAGCCAGGATGCACCCGTCTACGAACGCTTCTATGCCGGTGGTATCCGCAGCTTCCGCGGCTTCACCTTCCGCGGCATGGGACCAGTCGAGAACCAACTCCAGACCGGCGGCTCGTTCCTCTGGCTCAACACCGTCGAATACCAGGTGCCATTGAACGCCAAGGAAACGATCTTCTTCGCCACCTTCTGCGATCACGGGACCAACGAGCAGGATGTGCGGCTGGACACCTACCGCGTCAGCGTCGGTTTCGGCTTCCGCGTTCAGGTGCCCGCCATGGGTCCCGTCCCGCTGGCCTTCGACTTCGCATTCCCACTCAACAAAGCTCCCACGGACAAAGAGCAGGTGTTTGCGTTCTATGTGGGCCTGTTCGGCGGGCAGTGAGATTGCAACGATGGACAATCAACGCAAGGTGCTCGACTCTTGAGTGTCTGATGTGTACCGCAGAAGTGGATGCAAAGCAGTTCGACACTTTTCTGATGCTGGAACTGTAGGTGCAAGTAAAAAGCCCAGCCATTGTCATGGCTGGGCTTTGCAGTTGCTCATCTTGAAACTACTTCTTGGCGGCGGCGGCTTCCGCCTTCAGAAACTCCTCGCGGAGTTCCTTCGGCACATAGGCCAGACCATGCAGACGCTTCTCAAACTTGGCGCGGCGCTTTTCGCTCTTCTTGCGGCGGACCGCGGCGGGATTGCCCATGACTCGCTCCTGAACACTGAAAAACCACAGGCGAGTCATTCTAGGAAGCCGTCGCCAGTTGTGTAGCTGTTATTCGATGCCAGCCCCCGCATTCGCTTCCTGCGAGCCGCCGGCACGGGTGTGCAGTGCCGCCAGAATGCCGATCGGTACCGTGCGGGAGATGAGTCGCGTGCTGCCATCGGCGAACGAGAAAACCGCACCACGATTGTGGAAGCTGTAGATTTCGTTTTCGTTCGTGCAGTTCATGCCGCACGACCCCGCACCCTGCGTGCTCGGGTCACCACTCTCAGCAAAGCCGTGCAAGGCAATCGCTGCCCCCTGATCGGCCCACGCGGCACCGGACACACCACTGCCCGAGGGCCGCCGGTTTGCGAGGAAACCTGTCGGACGACCAGCATCCTCCACATACGCCAACGTGTTCGACGTACCGTCTCGGACATCCTCGCTGCGGGGACGGGAATTGGTCTGCATGAGTGCCAGGTTCGAGCCGCGGGCCGCCCCTTTGCTGCCGCCGTAGTTGTACGGGATGTCGCCACCATCGTAGGCGGTTGTGCCCAGCACGACCGACGTGCTCACGCAGTAGTCGCTGATCCCGCGATTGCCCACGGCGCGGATCCCCGGCCGCGGATTCGACGGACACAGGAGCACCGCGGGCTGCGTTTGTGTCACAGTCGCGTTGACGGGAGCATTCCAGTTAAATGAAAAATTGTAGTTCTTGAAGGTGCTGTCCTGCTCAATGAACTGCATCACCCAGATCATGCTACCGTGCTCGAACTTCGGCTGACCCGGGTTGGTCGAGGTTGTGGATGCATACGGAAACGCGCGATAGGTCTGCTCGTACATCTGCAATGCCAGACCCAGTTGCTTCATATTATTGATGCATTTGGTCCGGCTGCCCGCTTCGCGGACCTTCTGGACGGCCGGGAGCAATAAGCCGATTAAAACGGCTATGATGGCGATGACGACCAGCAGTTCGATCAGCGTGAAAGCAGTACGGCGGTTCATGGGATTCTCGCGCCAAGGTCTCCGGAAACAGTTACTATTCCCGCGCAAAAGAGCCTTGTCCAGATTCGGCATCATTTCTTCGAATTTCGCAGCATCGCAGCGGCCTCTTTCCGTGTCGTATCCGAACGCGACTCACCGCGGAGCATCAGTGCCAACTCCTCGACACGGTCATCCGCCCTCACAAGCGGTGCAATCGTTGTCCGCGTCTTCGAGCCGGCGGTCTGCTTGCGAATCGTCCACTGATGCGAGGCGTACCCCGCGACCTGCGGCAGATGCGTCACACACAGTACCTGATGCGTCCGCCCCAATGCGGCGAGCTTCTTCCCTAAAACATCGCCCAGCCGCCCGCCAACATTGGCATCGATCTCATCGAACACGACTAGAGTGCGGACCGGGTCGTGCGCCGCGAGGACAGTCTTGAGAGCGAGCATGGTCCGGGAAAGTTCCCCGCCGCTGGCCACTTTTCTGAGTGGCCGTGGCGGCTCGCCGGGATTAGCCGCCAGCAGCAGTTCGAGCGTATCGATTCCCGCGGCAGGAATTTCCCCGTCGCCGATCGCCGCCGTCGTCAGCGAAGCATCGAGCGTCGCCTTCGGCATCTGCAGATCCGCCAGGTGTGCCTGCACTTCCTTTACGAGTTTCCCAGCCACGCCCGCACGCTTGCGGCTCAACTCCGCGGCGAGCTTCTTCAACGCCGCCAGTGCCGGCACCAACGCCGCCTCCACCCCGCTGAGATCCGTTTCCTGCTTCAGGAGTGTCCCTTCCCGCTCGCTCAGCGAATCGCGATAGGCGATCAGGGCCTCGTGATCGCGGCTGTACTTGGTCTCAAGTTTGCCGATGAGGCCAAGCCGGGCTTCGATCTCGTCGAGCCTGGCGGGATCGGCAGCGTAGGTCTCGCTCAGATCGCGGCAGGTCTCGGCGAGGTCCTGCACTTCGGACCGCAACGCTTCGAGCCGGGCAGCGATCGGTCGCAGCGTCGCATCGACCTTCGCCCACTGGGCCGCGGGCTTCAGCAGTGTGCCGAGCACTTCGACCACGGAGCCGTCATTGTCGTATAGCCCCGCAGCGACACTTGATGTGAACGCCGCCAGACTCTGTGCGTGCGTGAGCTTGTTGCGTTCCACTTCCAGTTCAGCGAGTTCACCTTGCTTGAGGTCGGCGGCGGTGAGTTCGTCGCTCTCGAAGCGGAGCAGCGTCAGTTCCCGCTGCCGCGTTTGCTTCGCCTCCGAGAGCCGCCGATGCTGTGAGCGAAGCTCGCGGACTGTCTCCGCGGCCGTGGCGTACTTCACCCGCAGCGGGGTGAGCTTGCCGAA
>JBGSSZ010000632.1:0-2098 GCA_041736785.1 Limnoglobus sp. | reverse complement strand
ATCCTCGATGCCGAAGAAATCGGCGACGGTGGCGAGTGTCATGCCGTCGAGCACCCGCACGCGCGGGCCGCCACCCTTGTCGGGCGTGATGATGATCTCGGCAATACCGTCGCCCGTGATGTCGCCGGCGGCCACGAGGATCCCGCCGCGGAAGTCGGGCTCGAGAGCAAAGAAGTCCTGGATCAGCAAGCCGGTCTTGCCATCGAACACCTTCACGCGCGGCCCGCTGTTGCGGCCCGGAGCGACGATGATGTCGTCGACCAGATCGCCATTCACATCGCCCGTCGCGACCCGCACACCACCGGTATAACTGAGATCGTACGGTGTCAGCCGATGCACGATATTGCCGTCGACATCGTGTACGACCACCGTCGGCATACTCCCCTCACCAGCCCCCACAGCGGTGTAGCGGACCGGTTGCTGCGGCACGCTCCACGTCGTGAGCGTGCTGGCCGCGAGAGCGTTGCCGGCGCTGTCGGTCACGGCACCGGCTTTGAGTTCGAGTGTGTATTCACCCGCGCTACTGGCGACGGCTTGCAGATTCGCGAGCGTGAAGCCGTTCGCTGTCGCAGTCAGCGTCAGTGCGGCGGTGGAGAGTGCCAGACCGCCCCGACGCAGGATGAAGTCGCTGATGTCGAGGCCGTTGACCGGCGAGGAAAACTGCACACTGACGAGATCGACAATCCCTTTCGGCCCGACCGCGGGTTCGACGATCGCGGTCGGCGGCGTGGTGTCGAGCGTCCAAGTCGTGGTGCTGGCAGCCGAGGCGCGGTCGGGTTGACCCGCTGGCCCAGGTGCGAGGATGGTCAGAGTGTAGGTGCCGTCGAGTCCGGTCAGAGACTCCAAGCCGATGAGTCGGAATGTCGTGCCGCTGCCGAGCAGTGTCGCGTTGGCGAGGCTGAGTTCGACGCCATCGCGGGTGAGCTTCAGATTGTCGAGCCGAAGGTGATCGACTGGCTCGCTGAGCGAAAACTCGATCGTGCTCACGACCTCGGTGCGGAGGGTCGGAGTGATGGCTGGGATGGCGACTTGGACTGGAGCCGTGTCGCGGACGACCTGGAAATCGTGCCCCGTACTCAGCGGATTCGTCGGCGTCAGCACGGCTGTCTGACCCGCTGAAGGAACCGAGAAGCCGGGCTGAGCCGCCACGCGAACGGTGTAGCTCCCGACGGTCAACCCGAGAAACTCGTAGACGCCGTTGATGTCGCTGAGGGTGCTGGTTTCATTCGAGTCGAGCACGCCGTCGCCGTTGTCGTCGAGAAAGACCGTGAAGCCGCCGACGCCTTCGGTGCCTTGCTGCACGCGGCCGATGATGCCGGCTTCGCGGACGATGGTGGTATTGATCACCGCGGAGGTGTTGCGGTTGCTGCCGATCGTGAAACCTTCCTCTTTGATGTTGCCGCGGACGGTCCACCCGGCAGGCGGCAAGAAGCGGATCGTGACCGGCTCGCTCGGCAGACCCTCAAGCACCCATTGGCCATCGGTATTGGTGATGGCGAGCGCCTCCTCGCCGATGGTGAGGTCCGCGCTGATGAGCGTTCCGGAATCGCCGGGCGTGGTGTCGGCGACGATCACCTGCCACACGCCGTTCGCCGGTCCGCCGTAAAAGCTCGCCAAGGCCTCGTCTGGCCGCAGACGATAAGTGACGAGGCCCGTGCTGGCGGTGATGCTCTCAACGATGTCGTCGGCGAACTCGAATTGCCGACTGTCGGCGGGCACCTCTGCGGGAAGCGGGCGATTGCGCAGCAGCGTCACGGTCTGACCGCTCGGCGACATCAGTGTGATCACCAGATCAGCCGGGGCAGGGTGCGTCAGCAGCACCCGCACGCTGAGATAGTTGACCGGTCGCGTGAAACCGCTGACAGGGATGTTGATAACCGCAGGAACAGAGGCATCATTGTCGGCGATGGCGATGGGTGCACCGCTGGAGGGGAAGCTCGATGTGTCCCATTGGCCGTTGTTGTTCAGATCGGGGAAGACGCCGACGCCACCGCTGCCGGGATCGGTGGGGCTGGGGCCGTTGTTATCGACGTCGGCGGTGACGGTGCCTTGTGCGTGGATGGGGTTGCCGAAGAAGCGGACGAGATTGCCGCCGGCG
>JBGSSZ010000066.1:0-2878 GCA_041736785.1 Limnoglobus sp. | reverse complement strand
CTCCCGAGATCGAACTCCGCACCGCCCGTCCAACGATGGGGGTAAGGGGGCTGTTTCGCATCCGGACCATCCCACCACGCCACAACCGTCCGACAGCTACAATCACGCGGAGAAGAAAGGCCCGTGAAAAATGCGGGCTAGGATTGCAGCAAGTTTAATCAAACCAGGTTGCTTGTTCAACAAAAAAGCAAAAATTATTGAGTCCGACGCATTCCATCTGACTGGGAGACACATCATGGCATTGGATCCAATCTGCGGAATGACCGTCGATCCCGCGACCGCGCTGAGTGCGGAGCGGGATGGGCAGACGACGTATTTCTGCTGCGAGAACTGCCGACGGAAGTTTCGCTCCGAGCCGACAGCCGCAGCACCGCCGAAAGCCGATCCGGATGCGATCTACACCTGCCCGATGCACCTCGAGATTGAGCAGCTGGGGCCGGGCTCCTGCCCTATCTGCGGTATGGCGCTCGAGCCCAAGACCGTGCAGGCCGAGACCGGTGACGATCCCGAACTCATCGACATGACGCGGCGACTGCGGGTGGCGGCCCTCTTTGCAGTACCCCTCTTCGCGCTGGCGATGCTGCCGATGATCGGCGTGCCCGTCGATCGTTGGCTCGGCACGCAGACGCATCAGTGGCTGCAGCTGGTGCTGAGCACACCCGTGGTCCTCTGGGCGGCATGGCCGTTCTTCGTCCGCGGCTGGCGATCGATTGTCACCCGCAACCCGAACATGTTCACGCTGATCGCGCTGGGTGTCGGTGTGTCGTATCTGTACAGCCTCGTCGCCGTGCTCGCACCGGATCTCTTTCCGGAGAGCTTCCGCCGGCACGGGCACGTCGAGGTCTATTTCGAAGCCGCCGCGGTGATTGTGGCCCTCGTACTGCTCGGGCAGGTGCTGGAGTTGCGGGCCCGCAGCCGCACTGGTTCGGCGATCCGCGCACTCCTCTCGCAAGCCCCGGCGACGGCTCGCGTTGTGAAAGACGGCTCCGAGACCGAGGTGCCGCTCGAAGATGTGCGCGTAAACGATCTGCTCCGCGTGCGGCCCGGTGAGAAAGTGCCAGTCGACGGAAAGATCACCGAAGGCACCAGCACGGTCGATGAGTAGATGGTGACCGGCGAGCCTGCGGCTGTGCAGAAAGCGGTTGGCGACACCGTCATTGGCGGCACCGTAAACCAGACCGGCTCGTTCCTGATGACCGCCGAGCAGGTCGGCCCCGACACTGTGCTCGCCAAGATCGTGCAGATGGTGGCTGACGCACAGCGCAGCCGGGCGCCGATCCAGAAGCTGGTGGACAAGGTCGCGAGCTACTTCGTGCCTGCAGTTGTGGCGTCTTCGATGCTGACGTTCATCGTCTGGGCGGTCGTGCAACCGGAGCAGCCAGCACTGGCGTGGGCGTTCGTGAATGCGGTGGCTGTGCTGATCATCGCCTGCCCGTGTGCGCTGGGTCTGGCGACGCCCATGTCGATCATGGTCGGTGTCGGCCGCGGTGCCAGCGAGGGGATTCTGGTCCGCAACGCGGAAGTACTCGAGACGCTGGCCAAGGTGGATCTGATCGTGGTCGACAAGACCGGCACGCTGACCGAAGGGCGTCCGAAACTGACCGAGTGCGTGTCGGCGAACGACATGCAGGAAGCGGATCTGATCCGTTTCGCCGCCGGCGTCGAGCAGCGCAGCGAACACCCACTGGCGCGGGCGGTGGTTGAGGGCGCACGCGAGCGCGGCATTGCTTTGACAAAGGTGGACGCCTTCGAGTCGATCACCGGCGGCGGCGTGCAGGGCACCATCGATGGCCAGTCGGTGCTGGTCGGGCAGCGATCGTTCTTGAGTGATCGCACTGTCGGCGATCTGGAATCACTCGACACGCGAGCCGAGGAATTGCAGCGGCAGGGGCGGACCGTGATGTTCGTCGCGATTGGCGGGCGACTGGCCGGCCTGCTTGCCGTGGCTGATCCGATCAAGTCCTCGACTGCGGAGGCACTCCAGGCACTTCGTGACAAGGGGCTCGGCATCGTGATGCTAACCGGTGACAACGAGCGGACTGCGAAGACCGTCGCGGACGCACTTGGCATCCGTGAGTATCACGCTGGTGTGCGACCAGAAGACAAACGCAGTCAGATTCAGCGATTGAAAGCCGCCGGCAAGGTGGTGGCGATGGCCGGCGACGGGATCAACGATGCCCCGGCCCTTGCCGAGGCGGATGTCGGTCTCGCCATGGGGACCGGCACCGATGTCGCCATCGAGTCGGCAGGCGTCACGCTGGTGAAGGGAGATCTCCGAGGCATTGTGAAAGCCGTCACGCTGGGCCGACGCACCATGCGGAACATTCGTCAGAATCTGGTCTTTGCCTTTGGGTACAACGCCCTCGGCATCCCAATTGCAGCGGGCGTGCTTTATCCGATCTCCGAGCACCTGCTCCTGAATCCGATGATCGCCGCCGCAGCGATGAGCCTAAGCTCCGTTTCGGTCATCGCCAACGCGCTTCGTCTGCGGGCAGCTTCCTCCTGACTTCACGGCGCGTCGCCGCCAGCGAGAGGCGCGACGTTTGCCTTTATTTTTCTCTCGCACTGTTTATAAGGAGAGTTACGATGACTACGGTGAAACGTTATGGGAGCGGAATCGCGCTACTGGCCGGGATGCTGTCCTTGGAACCCCATACCCATGTCAGCCGCGGTATCTGTTTAGTATGACGCTTAGCCGCCTTCGTGCATCATCACTGACGCCGGCTGATAGTCGCTCGGCGTTCCGAATCGCTGCACGATCTCGGCGAAGACCGATCCTTGCTCTACAGGATCATTCGTTTCCATCACCAGCTGGTAAAGGTCTTCCGGCAACACGCGAAACGTCGTCATGAGTCCCATGACCGACATGGGCCACATC
>JBGSSZ010000051.1:0-6239 GCA_041736785.1 Limnoglobus sp. | reverse complement strand
CCTGAGCGTCACGTAACCAGTAGGGTAGGAGGTTGCAAATAAAACGGCCCGGTCGAGGCAAGCCTCAGACCGAGCCCTTCCGGGGGTTCCGCCACGCACGACCCTTCAAAGGTCGTGCGATGGTGCGAGGTCACATGTTCGGCGCCGCGTGCCCTAATAGCTCCAGCCGGTAGCGAGGATGTCTGCACTCAGCATCTGGCCCGAAAAAGCGCAGTCTGGGCCGTTGCTGAACCACGGTGTGTCTGAGAGCTTGTAGATGACCACCTTGTCACCCGTCGTGAATCCAGGAATCAAATCACCCTGAATCGTCGCAGCGATCGCAGTTGGCTTCCGGGTGACACCCTCCGCCTTCTGTGGTTCTCCAGCAACGTCTTCGAAATGGCTCCAACAGGCTGGCCCCAACCAACCGACCGTCGCCGTGGATGAACCAACCTTCTGAATCACGACCTTGAACAAGGCCGCGCCTTGGCCAACGAGGACCGGGGCTGGGCAGTCGACCGCATTTGGACCGGCGTGAGCGGTCCCGAAGACGCTCACGAACATGAGACCAACGGCAAGGGCTGAAACCCCCGCCACGATGACAGACCGAGACAAGTTGCGCATGACGGACACTCCTAAGAGTTGAGGACACAGATTCCATCCCGAAACGAACTGCGAACGCTCACTGCGAACGCTCACTGCGGACAGGGCAGTCCCGTGCAATTGGTGCAGTGACGCCACGGTTCAGTTGCATGATCGTGGCACTCGGTATCTTCACACGAGCCCGAGAGACACGCATCGTCGTTGCCCGAGCAGCCTTCAGGCAGCGTGCATGACGGCATCGGGGAGGTGTGCGGGATCCAGACAGAATCCCCGCAGGGGGTACAGCTTGTGCTCGTAAGGGTGATCTTGTACCAGCGGATCTGTCCATCGGGACAGAGCTGGTAGGGACACGCATCGAAAAGCCCGAGCTGGTCCCACGTCTGTTGCGTGATGCAGAGTGAATGTTGCGCCCACGTGACACCCGTAATGGTGCCGGGCGTCACTATGCAGCACCAGGCGTTGAGGCGCACCCCGTAGCACGGGGCAAGCGGGTCAGGGGCGGGAGCGACGAGCGCGGCCGCGAGCAATCCAAGATAAAGCATGATGCCTCCAAAGACGAGCGACCAAGAGGTCTCGACACTCAGTGGGCCTGAGCGTCACGTAACCAGTAGGGTAGGAGGTTGCAAATAAAACGGCCCGGTCGAGGCAAGCCTCAGACCGAGCCCTTCCGGGGGTTCGCCATGCACGCCCCTCCCAAGAGCGTGCGGGAGAAAATCCTACTCGGTCGCGTCGAGAACTTGGACTGGCTCGGGACGGAGCCGCCGATGGCTGGCGCGGCACCGAGGGTCAGCACTCCTATCGCTGAGCGGCTTGTCCATCGACAGGTGAAATGCCCGGACCCAGTTGCGCCTTCTGTGGAGAGCGCGACTGGGGGTCGTCGTGGCACGGAATGGCACTGGGTGTCCGGTTTTGGAAGGATTGACGTGTGGCGTCGGGATCGCGGCGCCCATCCCGAAGTATTGACGGTGCAGGATGTTGCGTTGTATCTTGCGGCCTGTTCGAACGGGGCTGCCGAGTGCGGAACCGTGCCATGCTGTCGGTGACCAGTCGGAACGGGCTATCGCTTCGGCCGAAGCTTCGCGACCACGCCCTCCGGCTTCTGACGCTTCCGCTTAGGTTGTCCTGAACTCGAACCGGCCATCGAAACACTCCTTCCTCTGGGCCGAACGGCCCGGGCAATCTCTCACAGCGGGTGGACCGGTTCACGGGGGGCAGGTCAGCCGCGCCGAACGTCCGTGTTTCCAGCCCCTTAGGCCGTTGCCGCACCTTTCTCAATTAGTCAAGGAGAATCTGGAGAAGAAAGTATTTCTCTGTTGCCACCGAGGTCTCGCGGGGGTACGGTCCAATTGGGTAGATGTGTGAAGATCGAAGATCTGAGTCTTCGCCCTCACGTGGCGCGTGGTACTTTACTTTTGGGGGTAAAAATGGGTACGCGGCTCGACTTCTGGACGTTTGCAGCGATTTTCTCGGCAGCTAGCATGGCTGGTGTGGTGGCCTCTTCAGTCAATGCTAAATGGCATCAGGACGATGAGACCTACCTCGAGGCGGCCAGGTTCCGCGGTAGCGTGCCACAGGGGACGATTTCCTGCTCGCAGCACGCGATTCTAGAGGAAGTCATTGTTTGTAGCGGTGGAGGTGGAGTGTGCGGTCCTGCCGATCCCTGCGATGGAACTTGCGCCTCCCCTTGCAACGGCGCGTGCAACGCGGTGATTAGCTTCATTCCCAACGGTGCTGGGGGAGTTTATATCGCAAAGAGAGATTGTGGGATAACGGTCGCCGGTGGGGTCATCAGTACTTACAACACGTACAAGTGCAATCTTCCGATACTGGACGAGTGCTATTGCAATGAAACGCCCGCCAATCAATGCGGCGGCCCGTTCAGGTGCACTTTTCTCCCTTACTGGACGTGTTGCGGCCCCTAAGTAAGTGTGCACAACAGACATCCAAGTACACAGTCAAGAGGAGTCAACATGTTTTCTTCCCTCGCTGGGGCTTCAGTTGTGGCGATCACGTTTTCCGTGGCGCAAGTTGACGGCGGCATTTCCTTCAATCAGCTGCTTGGCGCCGTTCAGGCGCGTCAGACAGCATTGATGTCTAGTGCAGTGACCATTCATGTGGCAGATCGAGGAGGGTCGCCTGCTTGGCCAGACTCGGAAATGCGGTCGGTGGCGCGCTTGGGGCAGACTTTTCGATACGATGTGAGGTGCACGGCTTCTGCAGTCGACGAGACCGCCAATATCGACGAGGTGGTGTTTGGAGATGGCTGCGCCATCATGCGGTGGGTGCCTGCGCATGCTCGCGCTGACGTCTGGCCCACTCCCGCCAGCAGCGTACGAAATGCGTTGCCTTCGTCCTTTCTGTTCTCCCTGTGGTGGCCTTCCTTCGCTGGGCTCGAGGAATTCGACCTTGACGTAGGCGCGATGATCTTAAGCGGCGAGGCGGTTCCCTCGCTCGCGGGCGCGCCGGAAGGTGTTTTCGGCGCGGCCTGGGGTTCGATCTTGGGCCGCAGCAAGGGCAAGCTTGGGTCGATGAGACCGGTCTTGTGATTTGCATCGAGTCCGCGGGCGCGCAGCTGCGGGTGATTAACACGGCGGAAGTTAATGGGATCAGACTGCCGACACACGTGGTTCAAGCTGATCACACTTTCTGGAACTATGCTTCCCAGGTAGGTGTGGACCTGGCCCTTGAGTCTGCGGCTACTCAATTCTCCGGTACAGTCACTGTGCGTAGCTTTGTCGTCCAGCCCGCATCATCAGGTGGGTGCGGCTGGCTGTTGGGAGATGACGCGGTTGCGCCGCTGTTACCTGAGGATATGTACGCGGAGCTTCCGCCAGGGACCAAGGTCAACGATACTCTGTTACAAGAGTTCTATATCGCAAATTTCTCCTCTCCGTCGGCTGCCGCTCGCCAATCCGTCGCGTCGCTAGCGCCCGATCTCAAGGCCGGAGAGTTAGCGCATGCCGACGTCGAGAAGCTCTCCGCAGCACCCCTCCATTTTCTAGGCCGGATCTTGTCGCACTAGAGGCTATCCCAGAACCTGAATTGATGTTGCGCGTCTGACATCGCATGGCGATGCGACTCACGGACGAGCAGCTTGACTGGATCTGCGATCGAGTGCCCGACGCGCCGCGCGGCCCGCTCGGTGGCCGGCCGACGACGGACAAGCGCAAGGCGATCGCGGGCATCTTCTGGCTTCTCGACAACGGTGCCAAGTGGAAGGACCTCCCGCGCGAGTTCGGCTCCAAGAGTGCCGTGCACCGCTGCTTCAAGCGATGGGTCGAGGAGGGTGTGTTCGAGTGCATCATGCGCGACGCGGGGCGTCTGGCTGAAGATCGCGGCGCGTACCGGCTCTACGAGTGCTTCGTTGACGGCACGTTCAGCAAGGCACGCGGTGGCGGCGACGGGATCGGGTGCACGAAGGCCGGAAAGGGCGTGAAAATCATGGTTCTCGTCGATGCGAGAGGCTTGCCGGTCGCGGTCGACACGGGGTCCGCGTCGCCCCACGAGAGTCGTCTGGTGCAGCGGCTCTTCGACTGGATGCTGCCGGCGGCGCGGCCCGAGCGCGTGATCGGCGACAAGGCGTACGACAGCGATGCACTGGACGAGGAACTCGCGCAGGACGGCATCGAGATGATCGCGCCGCACCGAAGCAATCGGCGCCCCGAGAACATGACCCAGGACGGTCGGCCGCTGCGGCGTTACGAGAGGCGGTTCACGGTCGAGCGAACGATCTCGTGGTTCCAGAACTTCCGTCGGCTGTGCATCCGGTGGGAGAAGTCGACGCTGCTGTTCCAGGGCTACTTGCACTTGGCTTGCTCGATCCTGTTGCTTCGCGAGGTTTTGGGATAGCCTTTAGTGTGGCGACGGAGCGACACTGACCTTGTCAAACGCCAGACTCGGTGGCGCGGAAGCCCCGATCACGAGTATTGTCACGGGCGGAGCTCGCTTAGATCTTCACGACCTGCCCCCATCTGCCCAGAACGTCAGTCGCGCTCCGGACTTGAAGCGCGACTGGTGCCCCGGGACGGGCGTGCCAATGCGCCGGCGGCATCCGGCCGCGGGCTAAAGACCCGGTCGCGACCCTCCCGGTTACATTCCGAGCCGTGAGATCACGATCACCATCCGCAGACCGACGCGGGGCCGCCTCTCTCCGCCACCTTTCTCTGGACGACCTCTCCGCGGAGATTGCCCGGCGCCGGCGCATGGTCAAGCCGCTCCAGCGTCGTCGCGACAAGCTGGCCGCGAAGCTCGCCGACCTCGATCATCAGCTTGGGGCGATGGGCGTCGATGCCGGTGGACCGGCACCGAGGGGTCGTCGCGTCGGCGCCACGGGCCGTAGCGCGAATAAGACCAGCCTCGTCGAATCGCTCCGTGGAGTGCTCAAGGGCAAGGTCCTGTCCACCAGCGAGGCGATCGAGGCCGTGCAGAAGGCCGGGTACACGTCGACCTCGAAGAACTTCCGCGTGATGGTCAGCATCGCCTTGGGCCGGAAGAAGTTCTTCAAGCGCGTCGAACGAGGGCGGTACACGGCGAAGTAGGCGCGGAAGCGAGGCAACCAGTCGTCCCAACAACTAGGCTGCGGGCATGGCCAAGAGCGACCACCCGTCAGCCGACTGGTATCCCTTCAAGAACGCGACAGGTAGGCGCAAAGCCGACGGTGCGACCATCGAGGCGGTGTCCCGCGTCCTTCCTGACTGGGACGGGAAGAACTGGGCAGCTGTCCGCGCAGCGCTTCGTGCGATAGGCCGAACTCCGGCGGAGATCTCGGCGATGAGCGAATTGGACATCCGGATGACGTTCGCGATAAGCCACAAGCCCATGATCAGATTGTTCGAGGGAGCTCCTCGAACACATACCCCCGCTGTCATCACCGAGATTCGAGGGGTCGACATCCGGCAGGAGGGGACACCAGCGCTCAAGACGCGGGCGAATTCGCCCGGACCCACGGCGCCGCGGTTGGGCACTCGAGAGCGAGATGCACTCAGGATCATTCGTGAGAAGGGGCCGATCCTCGCGAAGGACCTCGCCGCTGCCCTCAAGGTGACCGCTGAGGTGGTTCGCGCGATGGTGCACGACCGGTTGAGATTTCATGGGGTTGTTAACCACCGAGACGGACGCGGGTATCGCTTCGAAGAGCCCGGAACGTGAGCACGCCTGGTCGTTTCACATTGCTTCACATTGCTTCACATCGCTTCACATCGCTTCACATCAAGAATCACATCGCTTCACATCAAGAATCACATCGCAAAGAGGACTTCACTTGTTGAGGGTGCTGAAGTTGCCGTGCAATGCAACCTCACGCACAGCCAAGCCTTCTCCTGAACGCCTGCTCGCTCACAATCCTGCTGGACATCTCGCGTCGCCATCTGCACGGACTCAATGCGGCTGGCCGACTTCCTCGCCCCATCCGACTCGGACGTGCGGTTCGCTGGCGGGCCACGGAGATTGCGGCGTGGCTTGAGGCCGGGTGCCCGTCGCGAGACGCATGGGAGTCGAACCGACGGCGCTCCGGGGGTGCGAAGTGAATCCCCATTCGGACTCCACCGCGCCGGCCCTCGCAAAGATCGCTGAACCCGCGCTGCACTCGGCGCGGGACATCGCCGACCTACTTCGTTGCTCGACCCGCCACGTGATGCGCCTGGCTGATCGGGGGGCGC
>JBGSSZ010000483.1:0-12107 GCA_041736785.1 Limnoglobus sp. | reverse complement strand
GCTCCGACTCCGTTTGAAGTAAGGGGGGCCAGGTCGAGTTTTCCTGCCGTGGTTCACGGAAAAAGAGTTGTCATCACTTGCCTTCCATCTCCTTGACCAGGTTGGCGAGGAGTTCGGGATTGGCTTGGCTGGCGATGTGCTTCGCACGGCTGGCGGGGACGCCGAGCTTCTCCATCAGGCTGGCGGCGGTGGCCCAGAGCTTGTCCTTCTTCTTGCCTTCGGCCAGATACAGGTCTGTCACGAGTTCGCTGAGCCGCTGAAGCTGGATGCCGTCGGCATTCTGATAAAACCTCTTGATGATGCCTTGCTGGTGGCGTGTGAAGTTTTCCATGCCCATGACCGCGGCTCCGAAGGAGGATTGAGAGCATCCTACCCGGAAAGTCCCGTTGGTGCTGCAGGAATTCTGACGTAAAATGCACGGGAACGACCACGGAACCCGCAATGCCTGCCACGATTGACGCACCCCCGCTCGAAGAGATCGAAACCCGGCGGACCCCGCCGCAGCCGCCGTATGCCGTGATTCTGCACAACGACGACGTGAACGGCATGGATTTCGTCATCGTCGTGCTGCGGAAGGTCTTCGGCTACACCCCGGAAAAGTGCAGTTTGCTGATGCTGGAGGCCCATAACAAGGGCAAAGTCGTGGTCTGGTCGGGTGCCCGTGAGGTGGCGGAGCTCAAGGCGGATCAGATTCACTCCTGCGGTCCCGATCCGGATCGGGCAGACGCCGGCGCGGAAGCATTGCGGGTGTCGATCGAGCCGATGGCATAACCGAACCAATCCCGATGAGTTTCATGTCTGCGCGAGCCGTCACGGTCGGCGGGGTAATCCGCGGTGACCGGGGAAGCGGCGTCAACACAGGCACATACGACCGACGATGAAACGACACGCACCACATTCGCGGGTCGCCATGCTACGCCTCGGACTCATCCTGCCGCTTTCGCTGATCGTGGCCCAGACAGCACTGGGCCAGCGCAATTGCACCGGCACGCCCGGCCCCGTGTACAACGGCTACTACGGCTTACCGGGCAGCCCGGGTGTCGTGATAGCTCCAGGTTGGGGCTACGGCATCGGCTGGGGTTGGGGCCCCGGATGGGGTTGGTGGAACGGCGGCGTGAACGGCAGCTTTTACTCCAATGGCCTCAGCGTCTACGGCCAGCCGATCCCCACGCCGGGTGCGATCACGCCGGGTTTCTTCGGTGGCTCCGACAACGCCCGCAACTATTGGAACACGCCGCCATATCTCGGTCTCGGCTGGGGAGGTTATCGTTCGCCGTTGCCGAACGTGCATGGTCCTGCCAAGGACTTCCCGCGAACGCCGCTGCCGCCGGGTTACGAAGGGCCGCGCTTTGCCACTCGTGATGTCCGCCGCCGCTTCGATGAGACGCGTGCCGACCCGCTGGGTGAATCCAATCGCCAGATGGCGGATTTCTACCGCGTCAACTATGGGATTGTTTTGCGGGTGATTCTGCCCGAGGAGAATTGCCCTGTGTACTTGCAGGGCCAGCCGATGACGGCCACGGGCAAGGAGCGGCTCTATCAATCGCCGAAGCTGCCGCAAGGGACCAACTACAAGTACACGGTGCTGGCGAAGTTGCCCGGCGACCGCAGCGAGACGCGCGAAGTGACAGGCAAAGCCGGCGACACGCTCACTGTGGATTTCACGACGCCGACGGTTCAACTTGAAACGTCGCAGACGGAGCCTACCGTGAAGGAATGAACGCACCACCGCCAGCGTCTGACGCTGCACCGATCCCTACAACGCCCCGCACGCCGCTGGCCTGGCTGCCCGTCGCCGACGCGGCCATCGCACTGCTCGTCGTGCTGCTCGCCGGCTTCGTCGCGGCGTTTGTCTCCCGCAACAGCGATCAATGGCTGCACTTCGCCGCGGGCCGCGATCTCCTCAGCGGCAAGTATTCACTCGGCACCGACCCCTACAGCTACCTGCACGACAACCAATCCTGGACGAATCACTCGTGGCTTTACGACGTTGCTGCATATCAGCTTTACAGCATCAGCGGCAGCGCGGTCACACTCTGCAAGGCGATCGTGTTTGCGATGGCGTTCTTCGTGGTGCTGCGCATCCGCAAGCCCGGCACACCGTCGTGGCCGTGGTGGCTTTTCGCGACCGTCGGCATCCTCGCCGCGGCACCGCACACGTCGCTGCGACCCGAGGTTGTTTCAGCTTTGCTCGTCGCACTGACTCAGTATGTGCTGTTCCGCAGTGAGTGGAGGTCGGGTTCATGGCGTAACCCGATACTCCTTGCCGTGATCACCGGGCTGTGGGCCAACATCGATCAGTGGTTTTTCCTGGCTCCGGCGACGATCGCCATGGTGCTGCTGGCCGAGTTTGTCCAACGTGCGGTCTCCAAAAACAGCGACACGGATTCACCTCGAAGTGTCGACCTTCTCAAAGCTCTGGGACTGTCGGTGCTGGCGACATTCCTGAATCCTCATCTCCATGGCGTGTGGGTGCTGCCCTTCGAGCTCAGTATTCCTGACAGTTTCCGATTGGATCCGGCGTTGGCCACGTACGCACTCCCCGGATTCTCGCGGACCTTCTACGAACGACCTCAACTGGGTGGCAATCTGAATGGTGCGGCGTTTCTGGTGATGCTGATCGTCGGTGGCGGCCTGCTTGCGCTCGGGCTCAGCCGCGTTCGGCTCGCGTGCCTCTTTGTCTGGATGCTCTACGCGGCACTGGCACTGCTGAACTCCTACTGCATCCTCTTTTTCGCGATTGTTGCAGTGCCCATGGCAGCAATTCCGCTGGCTGACATCGCCAGTCGTTTCGCGGACGATTCCAAATCACGACTCGCCTCGACGCTCAGCCCTCTGGCACGGGCCTTGGCAATTCCTGCCATGCTTGTGTTGCTCTGCTGCGCATGGCCCGGTTGGCTGCATCCCAAACCTGGCGATCTCGCCTACGCACGACGAGTCGCGCTCGGCGTCGAGCCCGATCCCGGGTCGGCTCGCATCGCCAAAACCATTTCAGGCTGGCGGCAGAAGAATCAACTCGCGGACATGAAGGGCACCCCGGTGGAGCTTGCAGTTGCCAATCACATGGCGTGGTTCGCCCCCAATGAGAAAGTCGCGGTCAACGGTCGTCTGGCGCATCACCGCAGCGATCTGCCACTGCTGCTGAAAGCCCGGGCCGCGGCAGCCGATGCCCGCGCGGATCTCAATTCCGCCCTGACGGCACTCCAGGCCGACTATCTGGTTCTGGCCAGCCGCAGTCAGAATCGGGCCATTGATGTCAGCACGCTCCACGACCGCGTCAAAGCTCCTCTGGATCTCTGGCATCTGGATGGGAGAACTGCGGTGGTCGGCACGGCGAATTCCAAGCTGCGGTTTGATCCGGTGTCCGAGGCCTTTGCGGCCACACAGGCACCGCTTCTCGAACCCAATGTGGGGCCGCCGCCGAGTCGGACTCACGATCTCTTTGATGAGTTTGTCATGCCCACCAAGCCGGTGCCGCTGGAGTCGCTCGACGCCGCCGCCTGGCAGATGTACGCGTCGCAAGTGTGGCTGCAGACAGTGCGAAATCAACAGCAGCGGAGCAATCTCAACGCTGCACTCGGTGGGCCAATGGCACTCTGGGCGGTCACCGCGGACAGTCAGATTCTCGATCAAGTGGCTGCCGCAAATCTTCTTGCACAGCGGGCCGCCCGTCAGGCGATCGCGCTCAATCCCGATCACCCGCTTGCGTATTTTGCCCTCGCCTTCTGTCTGCTGGAGGCGGAGAATGTGCTGCCGGGTTTCAGCCATGCGGAGCAGGAAGCCCTGATCGCACTCAATTGCCGACGCTATCTGGATCGCGCTCCGCTGCCATCGGAGATCACTGATCTCGGCGACGCGACGTCCGTGCGGGCTGCCGCGGAATTGCTGACCAACTACTATCAGCAGCGACAGATGCAGGATTTTGCCCGCGATGCAGGACGAAAGGCGATAGAAGCCGCGAGGCGCGAGATGCTTCTGACGCCAGACGATTCGACTCCGCAGCAGCAGAAAGCGAAAGCTGACCAGCTCGATCAGGTCCTCGCGGCCATGGACCAACAGTACGCTCAACGGCTCGAGAATTATCAATCCTCAGCCTCGGCACCGATCCAACAGCGCTATGTCGCGGCCATGCAGAACCAACTCCCGGGCGAGGCACTGAAGCTCTTGAAGAGTGCGGATTTGCAGAAAGAGTTCGGTCCCGCTGCATTGCTGGCAGAATTGGAAATGGCTCAGATTCGCCTGAAAGCCGGGCTGCTCGATGACGCCGTGCAGACACTCAACTCGATTCAGGAGAAGCTCAAGACGCCCGCTGCCGATGCGGATGCCCGTGCAGTGCAGGACCAGGTTGCCCGGCAACTCATCGGAGTCATCGGTGAGGCCCACCGACTCGCCGGCGACTACGACGCGTATGCGAAGTTCCTTGACCAACACATCGCACCCAAGCAACCGATGCCCGCAGTGATGCGTGACCGTTTGAAAGCCGCACTGGCGAGCCCCGCCGCCTTTGAAGCCCAGGTCAGCGGTGCGGCACACGGTGCTGTCGGCGGGGTGCCCGCTCTGCTGCTGATGCGGGATCTCGAAGGCCAGATCGTCAACGACTGGCTGCGCGAATCCGAATACTACCAGCGTCGCGGGCTCGTCGCGATACTGAATGGGCAAATGAAAGAGGCGAAATCATACTTTGAACAATCAATGGCTCCGGAAGGCATTGCCATGCCGGCATTTCTCGGCAAGAACACGATTGCCGAGCGCTACCTCAAACTCATCACCACTGCTCAGCGGGGACAATGATGGACTGGACCCTGGCTGCCGTGCAGATGGATTGCCGGCTCATGGAGACGGAGAAGAATCTCGCCGCGGTGGTTGATCGGCTGCGAATCGCCGCGAGCCGCGGCGCCGATTTCGTGGCTTTTCCCGAGTGCATTTTGACGGGCTACTGTCTGCCCGACCGCGAAACTGCGATGCGGGTGGCACAATCAGTCCCCGGCCCGGCCACAGATGTGCTCGCCGCGGAATGCCGCACGCTCAAAATATTTGCCGGCGTGGGCCATCTCGAGCGAGATGGTGACAGAGTCTTCAATGTCTACACGCTCTTCGGCCCGCAGGGGTTGGTCGCGAACTATCGCAAAATACATTTGCCGCACGTCGGCGTCGATTGTTTCATCGATCGCGGCGACAAACCCTTTGAAGTCCACGATTGCGGCGGTGTGAAGATCGGGGTCGGGATCTGCTTCGACAACAGCTTCCCCGAATCGGTGCGGATCATGGCCCTCATGGGTGCCGACGTGGTGTTGCAACCGACGAACTGGGCCACGCAAGCAATGAAAAACGCGACGCTGGTGGCTCCCGTGCGGGCCTTTGAGAATCACATTTTCTATGCCGCAATCGATCGCATCGGCGATGAAGGCGGTCATCATTTCATCGGCCGCAGTTCCATCATCAATTGCGTTGGTGATTTTCTCGCCTTTGCTGACCACGACCGCGAGGAAATCATCACTTCTACCTTCGATCCCACGGTCGCCCGTCAGAAGAGAACCGTCAATATTCCCGGTGTCTATGAAATCGATCGCATCAATTGGCGACGGCCGGAAATGTATGGCCGACTGACTACTTGATGAAAAGCATTTCCCGGTACGTTGGGATCGGCCAGAGATCATCGGCAACCATCGTTTCGAGTGCGTCCCCTGCGGTGCGGAGATCCACCATCCGCGGCAGCACGGTGTCCTTCACAGATTTCGCGTGGGCATACACATCGCCATGCGGGTGATGGTCGAGCGATTCTTCCAATGCCGCGGTCGATGTCTGCAGTGATGTGATCGCAGCCGTGAGTTCCTTCAGATGATTCAGTTGCGCCGTGTTCTCCACACCAGCCGTGCTGGTGGCGACCACGGCACCCGCGACCTCGCCCTGGTACCGCAAACTCGCGGGGAGCAGCATCGTTTTGGCCATATGGACCATCATATTTGCTTCGATGGTGATTTCTTTCAGGTATTTTTCACTGTAAATGGCATAGCGGCTCTGCAATTCCTTTTCACTGTAAACCTTGTACTTGGCAAAGAGATCCACGGTGTCTTTTCGAATGATGACCGGGAACGCATCGACACTGCTTTTCAGGTTCGGCAAGCCGCGCCTCTCGGCCTCATGATGCCATTCCTCGGAATAGCCGTCGCCATTGAAGATCACTTTCTTGCACTCTTTCAACACCCCGGGTAGCAGGTCCTGGATCGCCTTGTTGAGCGGTTTGCCACCTTTCACTTCCGCTTCAAGTGTGGTGGCGATGAAATCAATGCTCTCAGCCACAATGGTATTGAGCACCGTGTTCGGCCCGGCAATGCTGAAGCTGGAGCCGAGCGCACGGAACTCGAATTTGTTACCCGTGAATGCGAATGGGCTGGTCCGATTGCGATCACCGGCATCGCGGGGCAACTGCGGGAGAACGCTGACGCCGATCTCCATGAACCCGCGCTGCTTCGTACTTTTGAGTGTGCCCGCTTCGAGTTGATCCATCACATCCTGTAGCTGATCGCCGAGGAAAATGCTCATGATCGCCGGAGGCGCTTCGTTGGCTCCCAACCGGTGATCGTTGCCGGCACTGGCCACCGTGACGCGGAGCAGTTCCGGATATCGGGAGATGGCGCGGATGACGGCGACGCAAAAGACGAGAAATTGAGCGTTGTCGTGCGGGTTGTCGCCGGGGTTCAACAGGTTTTCGCCGCTGTCGGTACTCATGCTCCAATTATTGTGTTTGCCCGAACCATTAATTCCTGCAAACGGCTTTTCATGCAGCAGGCAGACGAGCCCATATTCCTCGCTGGTGCGGCGCATCACATCCATGGTGAGTTGATTGTGATCTGTGGCAAGGTTGCTGTCTTCAAAAATGGGTGCGATTTCATACTGACTGGGAGCGACTTCATTGTGCCGGGTCTTGACCGGAATGCCGAGCTTGAACATTTCTGCTTCGCAAGCTGCCATGCAGGCCAGAACACGGGCGGGGATGGTTCCAAAGTACTGGTCTTCCATCTCCTGCCCTTTGGGCGGCTTGGCCCCGAACACCGTACGGCCGCAGTTGATGAGATCGGGTCGGGCGTAAAAGAATGCTTTATCGATCAGGAAATATTCCTGCTCCGGGCCGACTGTTGCAAACACTTTTTTTGCGTCCGTATTTCCGAAGAGCTTGAGGATGCGCATCGCCTGCACGGAGAGCGCTTCCATGCTGCGGAGCAGCGGCGTTTTCTTGTCGAGTGCCTCTCCGGTCCACGATACGAAGACCGTGGGGATGACGAGTGTGGCACCGTTCGGCGCTTCACGGATATAGGCGGGGCTGGTCGGGTCCCATCCGGTGTAACCGCGAGCTTCGAAGGTGGCGCGGATACCGCCGCTAGGGAACGAGCTGGCATCGGGCTCACCCTGAATCAGTTCTTTTCCATTAAACTCGGCGATCGCAGAACCATCGGCCGTCGGCGTCACGAAGCTGTCGTGCTTCTCCGCAGTCAGACCCGTCATCGGCTGAAAGAGATGCGTGTAGTGCGTCGCCCCGTGCTCGAGTGCCCAATCTTTCATGGCACTCGCCACAGCGTCGGCGACGGCGGGATCGGTCAACTGAGCACCGAGCTTGATTGTCTTCTGCAGCAGCTTGAACACCAGCTTCGGCAGTCGGGCCCGCTGCTGCTCCTCATTGAAGACATTGCTGCCAAAGAGATCCTTGACGTGCACCTCCATGAATTTCAGCCGGTTCAGTGGCGCACTCTGCGTGGCGATGCAGCGGATGGCGTCCTGGCGGGCGGTCGTCGCGGGCATGGAAATGTCTCTCCAGTGTGCGTGAATCTGCGACAGCCCGAGCCGTGAATGCGGCTGCGATTGGGCTGGTTTGAGAGAGGTCTTCAAAGTTATAATTCATGCGTTCTTCACGGCAAGTCACCAACGGTGGATTACCATGCGACGGATCGCAGTCATCAATCAGAAAGGCGGCGTCGGGAAGACGACCACCACAGTCAACCTCGCCGCCGCATTGGCTCTGCAAGGGCAGTCGGCGTGCGTGCTCGATCTTGATCCGCAGGCCCACGCAAGCACGCACCTCGGCATCGAGCCCGATGCAGATCGGCCCACGCTCTACGACGTGCTGGTGAACAACGCCGCACTCGCAGACATTCGCCGACAGGTCGACGACCGGCTTTGGATCGCGCCGGCGGATATCAACCTAGCCGCGGCGGAAGTCGAGCTTGCCGGCGTCGTCGGTCGCGAAGTGATCCTCCGCGAAGCCCTGGCCGCCGATGCCGGAGACCACGTTGACTATTTGCTGATGGACTGCGGGCCCTCGCTCGGTGTGCTGACGCTGAACGCCCTCGCGGCGGCAGACGAGGTCTTCATTCCGCTGCAGCCGCACTTTCTCGCCCTGCACGGCTTCGGCAAGCTCCTCGAAACCACCGCGATCGTCAGTCGGCGGATCAATCCAAGTCTCACCGTCAGCGGCGTGATGATCTGCCTCTACGACTCCGCAACCAAGCTGGCACAGGAAGTGATCCGCGACATCGAAGCGTTTCTGGATCGCAGCCGCACGAGCGATGTCCCGTGGCGACAGGCGAAGGTGTTTGCCCAGAAGATCCGCCGCAACGTGAAGCTCGCCGAGTGCCCGAGCCATGGGCGGAGCATTTTCTCATACGCGCCGAACTCGAGCGGCGCCGCGGATTACACGGCACTCGCGGCGGAAGTGAGCGGGATTGCCGCGGAGAGATTGCTAGAATCAGCGGCATGATCTCAATTTCGGTCGCGAACCCCTACGAACAGCCACTCGAATTCGCCGGGCTCAAAGACGCTGCCCGGGTCGTGCTGAGTGGCGAAGGCATCGGCTCGGCCAAAATCGTGCTGGCCTTCATCAACAACGAGCACATGACGAGGCTCAACAAGCAATTCCTGGAGCACGACGGCCCCACGGATGTGATCACCTTCCCCTACACCAAGCCGAATGCGGCGAAGCTCGAAGGGGAAGTGGTCATCAGTTTCGAGATCGCTGCCGAGTACGCCGCGGACCGCGGGCACGACATCAAGTATGAGATGCTCTTGTATGTGATTCACGGCTGCCTGCATCTGTGCGGCTACGACGACCGGACCGACAAGCAGACGAAACAGATGCGCACCAAAGAGCGGGAGTATCTCCGCCAACTCAAACTCCCGGACATCGCATGATTCAGCGGATCTATCCCGATGAAGTGAAAGCCCGACTCGATGCCGGGGAGGGGATCTATTTCCTCGATGTCCGAGAGCCCTGGGAGTACGAGCACTGCCGCATCGGCGAGAGCGAGTTGATCCCGCTCGGCGAGTTGCACCATCGTCTGGAGGACGTGGTTGTGGCGGACGGTACGCTGATCGTGGTCTACTGCCATCACGGCATCCGCAGCCTGAGCGGAGCGGCCATCCTGGCGAATGCCGGCATGAAAAATGTCGCCAGCTTGCAGGGTGGCATTGAGTTGTGGAGTCAGACAGTGGATCCGAGCGTGCCGCGATATTGAGAATGTGGCAGGGAACACACTCATCATCATGGATAGACTTGCGACGGAAAATTAATTGTATTTGCGCGGAACCTGATAAGAATCCCAATATCCCGCCCGAAACGGTCTAATCTCTGCGAGAATGACGTCTCGAAAAGTGGCCCAGCTGCGCTCTGACCGTCGTGACCAGCAGGCGAGTCCACCTGACCCCGAATACCGCAACAGCGGCGATCTGGTGGCCACTGCAGGCCTGTCAGTGGACAGATGTGACCCAGTCTGGCTATGCTCGGGACTGAACTGGTGCTGGAAGCGGTCAAAACGAGCAAAAGTATAAGGTTTTCGATGATGTCGAAGCACGGAAATTAAGGTTCGCAACCTCCATATTGTGATCCACGAGGCACGACCGTGAGGGAGTGAGCAATCACAATATAGAATTTGCTCACTCCCTCACGGTCGTGCCTCATGTGAACTCACACGACTTTCGTGCCCGCTTCCTTTGCGTCGTCCTCCGCTTTGGAGACCTCCATCGCACGATTGAACTTCTGTGCCACCGGGATGAAGACGAACAGACTCACCAGCATCGCGCCCGCCAGCATGCCGAAGTAGTCGCCCGGCTCCATCTCGGGATATAGCTGCGTGATCGGCGCATTGATGAGCAGATTGGCGAGGAACACCACGGCCAGCCAGCAAGCCGTCACGAAGCTCTTCATCGACTGCGGTGCGGCGACGAACGCAAGCTCCAGGCCGGTGACCGAAATCAGGATCTCAGCGATGGTGAGGATCAGGTAGGCGAAGATCTGCCACCAGACCGTGATCCGCTCCTGCGGCTTGACCCACGGCACAACCGCCAGGCTGACGAGATCCTTGACGTTCGGCTCGATTTCCGCAACCGCTTCGACGGGCTTCAACGTCGACTCCAATAAGCCATAAGTCGTGTCGGTCGATGTCTGCGTCTGCTTCACCACGGGCAGCGGCGTCGTTGCACGCCCTTTGACGACCGTGATGGTCTGCCCATTGGCGAGGCGGAGTGTGCCGTTGGTGAATTCGATCTTCTTGTTGTTGGTGTTCCAGCGGGCGTCGGTCGCTGTGACCTTCACCGGCCCATCAATGGCGATGGTCGTACCATTCGGCACCTTCGCGTTATAGTCGGGTTTTGTCTGGCCATCGGTCGTCACCGTGGTGACCTTGTCCAGTTCGACTGTGAATTTCGGCAGGATCAGTTCGCCTTCGATAAAGGTCGCTTTGACCACTTCCTCTTTCGTTCCGGCCTGGTACCCGGCGACGCTCATAATGACCATGCTCAGGCCTGTCAGCACGAACCCGGCCGCCATTTTGTTGGTCGCCTTCACTTTCACGACTTTGAAAAACGCCACGCTGAGGGGCACGAGTAGCACAATGAAAACGGGGTTGAAACCCTGGAAGGCAGCGGCGGGCATGCCGTACGACGACATGCCGACCAGATTGTTCAGCGACTCACCCGAGATTGCGATTTCGCGACCGATGGGGGACGTGCCGAAAATCGTGGTGTCCATGAATGTATTGGCGAAGAAAATCCACGTGCTGGCGGCCTGGTCGAAGATGGCCCAGAAGAACATCACCAGCAGGAAGAGCATGCCGATGCGGCTGAGAACCATCCGCTTCATTTGCTTGTCGGCGTCAGCATCGGCCTGAGACATCACTTTGTAGTGGATGGGAATTCCGGTTAGAGTCTTGCCGTCGGGCATCGAGGTGACGCTCGGATCGCCCACGATTTTCTGAGTGATGGTCTCCTTGGCATAAAACCGTTTGCCGAGGGCGAAGATGATCAGAGCAAGGGCCATGAGGCCGGCGGGAAAGAGAAACGCGGTCTGGTAGTCGTATTTCTTCTGCAGCCAGGGCATGGCAAACTGCGACAGGGCCGCCCCAATGTTGATGGCCATGTAGAACCAGGAAAAAGCACTGGTGCGCAACTCGTTCTGGCCGGTCCGCTGCTGGTCGTAGGTCATGCCCATCAGCGTGGAGATGTTGGGTTTGATGACGCCGGAACCCATGGCGAGGAGGACGAGGGCACCGAAGACGATGTATTTGTTTTCCATCCCGACCATGAACTGCGCGACGACGTAGGGGATCGCGAAGAGCACGATCGTCCAGTACTTGCCGAGGTAGTTGTCGGCGATGTAGCCGCCGATGAGGGGGAAGAAGTAGCAGGCCGCAATGAAGAGCGACATGTAGGTGCCGGCGTTGCCTTCATCGACGCCGAGGCGTTCGATCATATAGAGGGCGAGGATGGCTCGCATGCCGTAGTAGGAGCAGCGTTCGGCGAACTCGCCCCAGAAGAAGAACCAGAATCCGATGGGGTGCCCGCGGCCAGCGGGCGGCGTGACGGTGTCTGCGGTGGCCACAGCAAGTCCTGGGGTTGTGGGGTGAGCGTCAATCTTAATGAAATCGTGGCGGGTGCGTCACGCCTGATTTCACACTTTCTTCACGCGGCCGCACCGCGGCCGCTCTTTCACGCGTGCGGACGCCTTGCAAAAAGCCAAGTGACCATAAGATTGCCTACCCCGTTCGTGGAGCATCCGATGATCCGCTGGCTGCTTGCCCTGCCCCTGGTGGCCCTCGCCGCGGTCGCGTTCGCCGCGGATC
>JBGSSZ010000388.1:0-1826 GCA_041736785.1 Limnoglobus sp. | reverse complement strand
ATCCTGGTTCACAAAGATGTAGCCGGCTTTCATGAACAGCGGCGAGGGCCCGAGGCGATTCGGCGTCTGATCCACTCCATACGGCCCGACGCCGTAGGGCGTGCGGTTCATCATGATCGGCCAGGTCTTCGAGACGTCCTTTGGCAGGTACACGACCGTGAAGAGCTTGACACCGTCGCGCATCGGCACGAAGTATTCGAACTTCGTGTAGTTCGCAAGCTGGTAGGCTCGGAGGGCTTTCTCCTCCTCCGTCGACGGAGCCTGAGCGTAAATTGGAACTGGCACGGAGAGCAAAAAGGCGATCAACAGCATTCGGCTCATTGCGGCATTCCCAGAGGAGCGAATGGCCAGTCTACCGTGCAAACCCTGAACTCCTAGATGCGATACTCCAGCAGAACCTCTTCGTGGAGTTGGTGGCTGCCTGGAAGTGTGTGGCGCACCCATACTCCGCCAACGCGATGGACGTGAAGCTTAGCGACGCCACTGGGCAGTTGAAAGTAACCGGTACCACCGGCACCGCTCTGCCGTATGTGAAGGAGTACATCCGCACCGCCGACGGACAGGTAAGTTGCACAAGGACGGCTACGCCGACCTCCCCGGCCGCTTGGACTATTCGAGCGTGTGAGCACGCCGGAGAAGAGCCCGCCGGTGAAGTATGCGCTCCTGTTCCTGAGCGACGAGTTCGGCGCGGCGATCTGCCAATTGAACCTGCGCAGGAGTAGCGAATACTTGAGTGTCCGCCTCAACACCATCGTCCGGCTATAGCCCTCTTCTGATCGTGATGGTTAACAAAAAGCGACCGTCCGGCCTGGCGGCCGGATGGTGTGGATTGAAACTGGTTGCAAATTCAAGTCCAACCAAAAGAAGACATCTCAGGCCTGGCTGGGTTCTGGACTCGTCCTCCACACGAAGACTTTGATCTCTCATTGACGCAGGCAATTCCGCACGGGCTGTCCGGCCGGAACGTATGGTCAATGACAATCGAGGCGCATCGAAATTACCGACTCACGTCATGCCGAGCAGTGCCCGCTGCCGGCGAAGCCAAGTGCTGATCTGAACGGTCACGGCGGTCAAAGTGGCACCGAAACCGCTGAGTTTTGCAGCGATGTGGTGTGGGGCGGCCAGGCTGACCATCGCAACCACGAAGCCGATGGCAAGGCTGATGCCGAGGATCGACTTGACCGGCAGAGCCAGCAGAGTCCAGCGCGCCACCCTGGTGCGGGCGGCGGTACAGCGCTGGACGAGTCTTGATACGGCGTAGGTTTTGGCGATGCCGGCGACCACCTTGGCGATGCGGAAGCCGTTGACCACCTTCGCGGCCGCATTCCGCATCTTGGTCTTGAGCCGGGCGAACGCGCTCTGCTTGGGAGCGAGGGGTTGCAAGTCCGCCGTCAGACTGGTGCGGAGTCCGTCGAGTGTCGCGGGGTCGGCAACGAGTTCGCGGAGGATGTCGCGGAATGCCAGGCGGATGCCGTCCCGGTCGGCCACGGCCTGCGGGAGGCACTCTTCCATGCCATTGATGACTTCGTCGAGGCGATCGAGTTGATCGCTGAGTTGTTTGCGCGGGCGGCCGTTCTGGGCCGCCGGGGGTGCGATTGCCATGAGAAAACTCCAGAAGGGTCGGGTGAGGAACATGCGGAAGTGCTCACTGACCGGCTCGCGGCCAATCCCGAGATCACGTCCACGGACGGAGGTCAGTTTGAGGGGATCTCGAAGATGACAAGCAGTTGGGTAGCGGCCGCGATGACGGCGAGGCCTGTTTGCACCATGGGATGGTGCACCAGCGTGGCCAGTGCGGCCGCCGCGCCGAGGCCGAGTCCCGTGAC
>JBGSSZ010000375.1:0-13080 GCA_041736785.1 Limnoglobus sp. | reverse complement strand
GCACTCGTCACTGATGGCCGTGTGCGAGATGCTCACCTCCTCGCGGGTCGGAAGCGATATCTGGAGCGCTACACGCCCGCTTCGGTCAGCAGACGCTTTCTCGAGCTCGTCGCTACACTGTCGGCATGATCTCCATCGCTCTGCTCTGTTGCCTGGCCGCCGATCCCGCGAGCCCGGGCTGGCCGCGGTTCCTCGGGCCGCACGGTGACGGCTCCTCCCGCGAGACCGGCATCCCCACCACCTGGCCTGCAAGCGGGCTGACCAAGCTCTGGGACTGCAAGCTCGATGAAAGCTTCGGGCCACCCTCGATTGCCGATGGCAAGCTCTATCACTTCGACATCGTCGACAAGAAGGCCGTGCTCACCTGCCGCGATGCCGGCACCGGAAAACAACTCTGGATCTTCGACTATCCCTGCGATTACAAGGACCCTTACGGCTACGACGGCACCCGCTGCTGTCCCGTCATCGATGGCAACCGCATCTACATCTACGGCCCCGACGGCATTCTGCATTGCGTCCGCGGAGGAAAGTCAGTCTGGTCGGTCGATACATTTGAGAAGTTCCACGTGCTCGCGAATTTCTTCGGCGTGAGCAGTGTGCCGCTCGTCGACGGCGAGAATCTGCTGGTGGCGGTCGGCGGCAGCCCGAAGGGATTGAACATCGCCACACTCGCCGACGCCAAGCCCGACGGCAGCATCATTGTGGCGTTCAACAAGACCACGGGAGCGGTGAACTACGCCGCGGGCGATGAACTCGCGAGCTTCACATCGCCCATGGTCGCGACGATGAACAAGGCCAAAGTTGGCCTGTATCTGGCGCGCGGCGGTCTGCACGGGTTCGAACCCGTCACGGGGAAAACGCTGTTCCAGTTTCCCTGGCGATCGAAAATGCTCGAAAGCGCCCTCGCCGCCAATCCCGTCGTCGTCGGCAATCGCATCCTCATCAGCGAAAGCTACGAACTCGGCTCAGTGCTGCTGAAGTACGACGACGGCAATCTCACGACTGTCTGGAGCGACCGCAACAAGCCCCGCGATGAGAAAGCCCTGATGGCCCACTGGGCGACGCCGATCCACCACGACGACTTCGTCTATGCGTGCAGCGGGCGACACACCACTGAGGCCGATCTCCGCTGCATCAACTTCAGCACGGGCGAGGTGACGTGGCGCGAACGCCGCACGGGTCGCTGCACGTTTCTCAAGGTCGATGGGCACCTGCTGAGCCTGAGCGAAAACGGCGAACTGCGGCTGCTGAAGCTGAACCCTGCGAAGTATGAGGAAGTGGCTCGCTGGACCTCGCCCGAACTGGCCTATCCTTCGTGGGCTCCACCGGTGCTGGTGGCCGGGAAACTGTATCTGCGTGGCAGCGGCCGCCTGATCTGCTACCAATTCAAACCGTGATTACTTGCTGACCAGCATCGCCATTTCATCGATCACGCAGGTGACGCCTGCGGTGCGTTCGGCCAGTTCGATCGCGCGGGCCTTCTGGCGGGCGCTGGTGATGATCCCTTTCAACGTGATCTGACCGGCGGTTTCGGTCGCGTGTGCCGTCACCTCGGCTCCTTCCAAATCCTTGTCGGTGTGGATTCGCATCCGCACGCGTTCCTCGATGGGCAGGGCGTCGCCGGCGTGGAAGCTGGCCAGCGGACTCTGCAGCCGGGGAAGACCCCCCCGCACCTGCTCGGAGGTCACGTGTCCGACCCGCTGCAGGATCGCCAAATCGCTCGCCTGGCTCAGCATGAACGTGCTGCAGAGGATGGTGACGAACATCAGACCGGCGACAATGCGGGTGGCGCTCATGCTCAAGGATGCCGCACGAAGCGGGCTGAGGCAACCGTCGCCGGCAAAATCGGCAATTTGGGACCCCAATCGAGCCCTCGCATCCGGTCCGCGCCACCCGAGGCCGGTTTCGATACAAAAGCAGCCACGAAATTTACACCGAGGACACGATGGCCAAGCTCGTCAAAAATGCCAAAGGGCACACGCTCGTCACACTCATTCCCGGCGACGGCATCGGGCCGGAGTGCGTCGATTCCGCCAAAAAGATCATAGATGCCGCGGGCGTGAACATCGAGTGGGAAGTGCGTCATGCCGGCGAGAGCGTCTTCAAGCAGGGCATCCCCTCCGGCGTTCCGCAGGACACCATCGACAGTATCAAGAAGACCCGCTGCGTGCTCAAAGGCCCGCTCGGCACACCCGTCGGCCACGGCGAAAAGAGCGCCAACGTCACCCTTCGCAAGCTGTTCGAGACCTACGCCAACATCCGCCCCGTCCGCGAACTCCCGGGCGTGACCACGCCCTATAGCGGCCGCAATATCGATCTGGTGGTCGTGCGCGAAAATGTGGAAGATCTGTATGCTGGCATCGAACACATGCAGACCCCGGGCGTGGCTCAATGTCTGAAGCTGATCTCCCGCAAAGGCTGCGAGAAGATCGTCCGGATGGCGTTCGAATTCGCCCGCAGCGAAGGGCGAAAATCAGTCGCCTGTGCCACAAAATCCAACATCATGCAGATGACCGTAGGCACCCTGAAACGGACCTTCGAGGAAGTGGCCAAGGAATATTCTGATATCGAAAGCTGGCATGTGATCATTGACAATGCCTGCCATCAACTGGTGAAGAAGCCCGAGCAGTTTGATGTGATTGTCACGACCAATATGAACGGCGATATTATGAGCGACCTGACCAGCGCGCTCATCGGCGGGCTGGGCTTCGCACCAAGTGCCAATTTGGGTGCGGAAGTGGCGATCTTCGAAGCCGTGCACGGCTCGGCTCCCAAATATGCCGGAAAGAATTGCATCAACCCGACTGCGGTCATCTGCTCCGCAGTGCTCATGCTGCGACACATCGGTGAAATCGACGCCGCCAAGAAAATCGAAAACGCGCTCATCGCCACCATGGAAGAAGGCAAAGTCCGCACCGGCGACGTAATCGGTTACGACAAAGGCTGCAAGACCACCGAATATACAGATGCCATCATTGCCAATCTTGGCAAGTCGGGCTCGAAGTATAAGGTCCGCGACTACAAGCCCCTGGTGATGCCGACCGTCAGCCCCGATCCTGTGAAGGCGAAGAGTCGTCGCGTTGTGGGGATCGATCTCTTCATCGAGAGCGCGGATCATCCGACAGCAATCGGCCCCGTGGTGGCAAGCGTGCTCGAAGGCTCGCCGCTGATGCTCAAGATGATCAGCAACCGCGGCACGCAGATCTTCCCGGACAAGGGCACGATCATCGACTGCATCGATGCCAGCACCTGCCGACTGATGCTGAAGGACGCCAAAGCGGACTTGAGCGACGAGCAGATCTTCGCTGTGCTGCCGAAACTGGCGGCCAAACTGAAGTGGACGCACATCGAAAAGCTGAACGAATTCGACGGCCAGCCGGGCTACACCAAAGCCCAAGGCGAGGATTGATTTTTCCTCACGAGCCGGGAACGTAAGCGACGGTCAGGGATTGGACTGTCGCTTACGCTTGTGGCTCGTTATGGCGGATTTACTATGTCAAAAATATATATCAGTGGCCTCCGCGATGGCGACAGTTTCGCCGATGTCTTCCTCGCGGCGGAGAAGCAGCTACGCGTCAACAAGAACGGCAACCCCTACGTGCAGATGGAGCTCCGCGACCGCAGCGGTGGGCTCTCCGCACGCATGTGGAATGCTGGTGATCTCGTCTTTCGCAGCTTCGAGAACGGCGATTTCCTGCGGGCTGAGGGCAAGGTTCAGAACTTCCAGGGCACGCTGCAAATTGTGCTTGAGCACTTTGAGAAGACCGAAGCCCATGAGGTCGAGCTTGCCGACTTCATGCCGCACACGGAGTACGACATTGGCAAGCTGCAGGACAAGCTGCGCAAATATCTCCGCGGTGCAGCGAATCCGCACCTCAAAGCGCTCGGTGAATTGTTTCTAATGGACGATGACATCCTCCGCGGCGTGAGCGCATGCCCCGCGGGGATCAAAATGCACCATGCCTATGTAGGTGGGTTGCTTGAACATACCGTCACCATGATGGACGTGGCGGATGCGATGATCGGGTTCTATCCAGGCGTGGACCGCGATCTTGTCATCATGGGCCTCTTCCTGCACGATCTCGGCAAGATCCGCGAACTCACCTTCACCCGCGGCTTCAACTACAGCGACGAAGGACAACTTGTCGGCCATCTCATTCAGGGCATCGAAATGCTCAATGAGAAAGTGAATGAAGTCTATGGCATGATGGGCGAGCCGTTTCCGCGGGAATTGCATGTTCGTTTAAAACATATCATCCTCAGCCATCACGGCACATTGGAGCATGGCAGTCCGAAAGTGCCGATGACGCCGGAAGCGATCTTCATTCATCAGTTAGACAATTTCGATTCCCGCATGCACATGGTCTTGCGAGAGTTGAAGGACGACCGCATGAATCAGACTGCGTGGACGCCCTGGAGCCCGGCGAACGGGCGGAAAATCTATAAGGGTGGCGCGTTCGGCGATCTCAATACACCCGACGAGAGTGAACAGTATTGATGTCAAGGTTGTGCAGAGAGGCCCGCGGCTTGGCGACGCCAGCTTTTCGCAGCGGGCAGCTTGGCATCGTGAGCAGTCCACAACTTCTGAGCCGCAGCGATCGCATCCGGACCAGCGAGTGATTTTTGTAGCATTGCAGTGAGTTCTGCGGCGTCGGGGCCACGCAGACCGAGGACCGGATTGCGGATGGCGATGCCTACATTATGGCGCAGTGCGTTGGCAAGCGCCTGCGTGCGTTCGGCATCGAAGCCGTAGCTCTGCCAGACGCTTTCGCGCGATCGTTCGAGATGTTCCTGTCGGTATGGCCCGAAGCCGAGTGCGGGGTCGGCGAGTAATTCGAGGCTGCGGGCGGGGCTGGCGAGTTCGGCGAGCAGGTCGAATGCCGCCGCGGAGTGAGTGCAACTTTTGCGGACAATTCCAAACCAGCCACCGTGGAAGTAGGGGATGAAGTTGGCTCGCGAGTTCAGATCGATTTCTTTCCCGGCAATGTCGTATGCCAGTCGTGTGCCGGGCAGTGGTGCAAGAGCGATGTGAGTCGGCACCATGCCGCGGGCGTCTTTGGGGAGATTGCCAATCTGTGCGAGATTCAGCACCGCCCACGCCGCTTTTCCGCTCGCAATGGCAGCGGAATCTTCGCTCACCTTCGCGCTCTGCAGGCGTTTGTACAGCTTCGCTGCGGCTTCAAAGCCTGGAGTGTTGAGGCGGGGCACGCCGGTGTCGGCCTGATGCGTGAACGAGATCAGCGAGATCGACATCGACGGGCCCTTCCGCCGTTTTGAGAGATCGCTGTCGGCCAAGGCCAGGCGATCATAGCAGGCCGCGATCCGAAAAAAGTCTTCCATATCGAGTGCGGGTGCCGCACCGAGCTCGAGTTCTGCGCAGGCCTCGCTGATCTCGGCGAGATCCTCCCAGGTCGCGGGTGTCGCTGGCAGCGGGCGACCAAACTTTGCCAGGTATTTTTTCTGCAATGCAGGCTCGGCGAGTCGTGCGGTGTTGAGCACCAGCAGAGTGCCATCTCCTGCCAGCGGGATCGCACGGGGCACCCCACCCCACGCCCCCAGCTCGTCGCGATAGACCGGCAGGGTGCGGATCCACTGTCCGTGATGCTCGAGCGTCTGCATCTCTTCGGGCACAGCGATGGCATCACCAGCAGCGGCGTAGGCACCCACGCTCGCCGGCGGGACTACGACAACATCTGCGCTCTCCAGGGGGCTCGCTTCGAGCGTGGCGCCGTTGCGGGCTGCCCAGCCTTGTGCGCGGATCATCAGTGCTTTCAGGACAGTCGGATCACTGCAGGCGAGTTTTAAGGTGATGCCGGCATACGGTTTGCCGCTAGTTTCCGCAGGCCGTGGCACGGGACCGGGGCATCCGGTACACGCCATGACTGCAAACAGACCGGCAGCGGCCCAACGGGAAACTGCACCGCGATTGCCAGATTTCGATTGCATCCAGTGGCCTCGTTATCGTAAAATTCCAATGGTCTGCTCAGACGCCGTGGCTCGAAGCCGCTCCTGCCCGGCAGGAGAGGAAACTCATGTCCAGTTCCAATACGGCACCTGACCCGTCGAGAGTTCGCTCTCGGGACACGACCGCCACGCGGGAAGGATCACCGATGAAGGTCAGTCTTATTGTCGCGAGTGGTGTGCATGAGGGGAAGGCGATCCCGATCGCCGGAGCCAAGTTCCTCATCGGCCGCGACCCCTCTTGCCAGCTGCGACCCGCCAGTCAGGCGATCAGCAAGCAGCACTGCGGATTCATCGTCCGCGACGGCAAGGTCTACGCCATCGATTATGGCAGCACCAACGGCACTTCCGTCAACGACGTTGCGCTCGAAGCCAATACCGAGCGCGAAGTCCAGCACGGCGACCGCATCAAAGCCGGCCCGCTCGACTTCACGCTCTCGGCCGTGCAGACAAAGTCGTCCGACTCGACACCGCTGCCTGCGGAGATCAAAGGCGTCGCCACCCCATCAGGGGAGAAACTTCGGCAAGCCGCCACAGGCTCCAAGCCGGCCATGCCCAAGGCGAAAGCCGAGAGTGAAGACGACATCGCCGCCATGATGCTCAGCATGGGGGACGACGACTCCGCGGCTGGCAGTGCCTCGTCCTATGGCGAGACCACCATCATGGAAATGCCCACGAGCGAAATGGCTCCGGGCAGCGGTGAGAAGCAGGACGAGAAGAAAGCCCCTGTCCCGACGAAAGACGGCTCCTCTGACGCCGCCAGCGAACTGCTCCGCAAGTACATGAAGCGGCCGCGCTGACTTGTTCCCATCGCACGTCAATGCTCGCATCCGTCGAAAGCTTCTCTCGTGGTTCGACGCTCATCAGCGTGATCTGCCGTGGCGGCACACGCGCGATCCGTATCGCATCTGGCTCAGCGAGGTCATGCTCCAGCAGACCACCGTCGCCGCAGTAATCCCGTTCTACCATCGCTTTCTCAAATCCTTTCCGACGGTCCACGCTCTCGCGAAATCAAGGCCCGAGCGTGTGCTGAAGCACTGGGAAGGACTCGGCTATTACCGCCGAGCCCGGCATCTGCACGCGGCGGCGAAAGTGATTGTCGCCGAGCACGGTGGAGTCTTTCCCCGCGATGCGGCTACCGCATATGCCCTGCCTGGCGTTGGTCGCTACATCCTGGGCGCAGTGCTGTCGCAGGCGTATGAACAGCGGTTGCCGATCGTGGAGGCGAACAGTCTCCGCGTGCTGGCACGGCTCTTCGGTCATCGCGAGGATCCGCGTGCGGGGGAGTGGGTCTGGCAGGCGGCGGAATCGCTGCTGCCGCAGCGTCGCGTTGGTGATTTCAATCAGGCGATCATGGAGCTGGGTGCCATCGTCTGCACGCCCAAACTGCCAAAGTGCGAAGCCTGCCCGCTGCGTCGCGAATGTGTTGCAAGAAGAGATGGTCTGACAGATGTGATCCCGCCGCCGAAGCGAGCACTCGACGTAATCGCCGTGCAGGAGGTGGCAGTTGTGGTCCGCCGCGGGGAGTCGGTGCTGGTCGGTCAGCGTCCTGCGGATGCTGCACGCTGGGCCAGCATGTGGGAGTTCCCGCACGGCGATGCGGATGATCCTTGTGTATTGGTGAAGACGCTTACGGGCCTCGCCATCCAACTCGGCGAAGAGTTGCAGACGATCACACACACGATCACGCGCTATGCGATCACGCTGCGCGTGCTGTCAGCCACGTCGACCCGCGGCGTGCCGCACAGCGAGTTTTATTCAAAACTGCGCTGGTCCACGCCCGCCGAACTGCGACGACTGCCTATGAGCACCTCGCAACGCGCCATTGCAATTGCCCTTCGGGACTGCTGAATCACGCGGGAAGCTGCTTGCCCTGATCTTGCAACAGTTTGCCGAGATGTTCCGCGCTGAGGCGGTAGTCGTCGGTGAGGACGCTGCCGAGCTCCGTGAGGATGAAGCTTTCGAGGTCGTCGCCGAGCCAGCCGGCAGCGATGAGCCGCTGACCGATCGCCTCCAATCCGCGATCGCGGAGCTTGTCGGTCTGGCGGGAGATGGTGCCTTCGTGCACGCTGAGCAGCCCGGCGACTTCGCGCTGGCTGAGCTTGTACCGCCAGCGGAGCCCGAGCAGGACGCGCTCCTGTTCGCTGAGTGAATCGAGCCATGCCCCGGCCGCGGCGATGAACGCCTCGTGCCAGCGGGCTTCCTCCGGTGCCAGGCCCGGCAGCGGGGCAGCCAAATCGTCGTCGGGCAAGCTGATCGTGCCGCTCGACTGCCGCAGCTTGGACAGATGCCAGTTCTGAAACACGCGGATCAGCCACGGTGCGAGTGGTCGCTGACCGTCGTAGCGCACCAGCACCGGCCGCGAATCGTTTTCGCTGGCAATGAGGCTGCTCCAGAATTCGATGACGGCGGTTTCCTGACGCTCGGCGTTGCGGGGATAGAGCCGCACTGCTCGGGCCCGCAGGGCGTCCACGAGCAGGCAGTCGCTTCGCCCGGTGCGGGCCGCGAAGAGCATCTCCCACGCCCGCTCGGAGTTTTCGAGGCAGCCGACGCAGACGAGCCAGTCGACGATGTACAGCCCTTCGAGAAACGCGGCCCAAGTGAGGTGCTCGGTCTTGGCCGCGAAGAGTGCAAAGGCGCGGTCGAGGTGCTCGTCAAACCGGTCGCGCGGCACGGCGATGCCCGGCACCTGCACGCGGCTGAAATGATAGAGCAACGCCCGCCGCGGCAGCGCGATCGAATCCGAAGTCATGAAACCATTTTACGAGTTGGCAGGCCCGGGATCGATCAGCGACTCGTCGGACTCGAGCAAGCCGTCGCGCATTCGCACGATGCGCGTGCCATAGGCAGCGGCACTGGCGTCGTGCGTGACCATCACCACCGTTCGCCTGATGTCGGGAAGAGCCGCGAGCAAGGCGAGGATTTCTGCGCTGGTGGCACTGTCGAGATTGCCGGTCGGCTCGTCGCAGAGCACCGCGTCCGGCTCTGTGACGACCGCCCGAGCCACGGCGACCCGCTGCATTTCACCGCCGGAGAGTTGGTTGGGGAAGTGCGCCGCCCGCGCGGCCAAGCCGACTTTTTCAAGCGATGCCAAGCCACGGACCAGTGCTTCGCTCCGAGCGGTGCCGCCGAGCAGGAGCGGCAAGGCGACGTTCTCCGCGGCCGTCATCGTCGGCATGAGGTTGAACGCCTGGAAGACAAAGCCAATCCGCTGCCGGCGGAACAGCGACCGCTGATCGTCGGTCATTGCTTGCAGATCCTCACCGTGAAATGTCGCCTGGCCCTCCGTGGGCACGTCGAGCGCGCCGATCAGGTGCATGAGCGTGGACTTTCCCGAGCCGGACGGCCCCATGATGGAGACAAACTCGCCTGCGGCGATGGAAAGCGTGATCCCGCGGACCGCTTCGACGATTCGCTCGCCCTGCCGGTAGGATTTAGCGACGTTGAGGAGTTCGATCATGGGGTAGCTGGCGGTGGCAAAGCCGTGGCCGGAGGCCGACCCAGCAATCGATCGAGCTCGCGGTGAATTTCATTGAGGACCGCTGGATCGAGTTCCCCAAGTCGAGCACCGATCCATGTGCGCGGCGTGGCACGCAGTTGGAACACGAGTGCATAAGAGAGTGAGGACAATCCATTCTGTGATGTGACTGGAACGCGAACGACTGCCGGGAAGCGTAGCGTGCTGGCTTGGGACGTCAGCGGAATGGTGAGTACGAGAGGATTGCCACCGCGGCTGCCGACAGAATCGTCTTGAATGATCAGGCTGGGCTGACGGCCCGATTGAGCCGATCCGCTTCCCGAAGGGTAATCGACCCAGTAGACCTCACCGGGCCGCATTTCGGTCGTCCTCCTGTTCCCATTGATCGATCAACGCCCAGGCTTCGTTTCCCGCCTGTTGCCAGAATGCAAACTCTTTCGCTTCCTCCGCGGTGAAGCCGTTTGGCACGATCTCAAACTCCACGTCCGCGCCTTCCGGCAAAACCGTTCCTTCCTCAGGAACGACGACTCCGTTTTTCACTTTACCCCGGAACAGCGATGAACGATCACTCATGGCATCACCTCGCAGTCATCAGTTTATCTTCCGATGCTTCGCACTGCTAGGCAGATCGGCGGCGGCTCCGAGTCTCGCGCGGCGCTGCTCCTCGTAGACCTGGAAATTGCCTTCGCACCAGACCACGTTGCTCTCCCCCTCAAACGCGAGGATGTGCGTCGCGAGGCGGTCGAGGAACCAGCGGTCGTGGCTGATGATGACCGCACAGCCACCGAAGTGGATGAGCGCCTCTTCGAGAGCCCGCAGCGTATCGACGTCGAGGTCGTTGGTGGGTTCGTCGAGCAGGAGCAGGTTGCCGCCGCTGCGGAGGAGCTTGGCGAGGTGGATGCGATTGCGTTCCCCACCGGAGCAATTACCAACGATCTTCTGCTGATCGGGGCCTTTGAAGTTGAAGCGGGCAACGTAGCCGCGGCTGGCGACCTTCTGCTTGCCGAGCATGATGTAGTCGGTGCCGCCGGTGATCTCCTCGAAGACGGTGTTTTTCGGAGTGAGCGCGTCGCGGTTCTGATCGACGTGTGCGATCTTCACCGCCGGCCCGATGGCGAGCTTGCCGGCATCGGGCTTCTCCAGACCGACCAGCATCTTGAAGAGCGTGGTCTTCCCCGCCCCGTTGGGCCCGATGATGCCGACGATCCCGCCCTTGGGCAGGTTGAAGTTGAGATCGTCGAAGAGCAGATTGTCGCCGTAGGCTTTCTTCAGTCCCTCGGCGCGGATCACGAGATCGCCAAGCGGCGGGCCGGGCGGGATCTGGATCACAAGGCTATCCTCGCGTTCGTCGTATTCCTCGGCCTGCATGCGGTCGATGGCCGCGAGGCGGGCTTTGTTTTTGCCGATGCGGGCTCGCGGGCTCATGCGGGCCCATTCCAGTTCGCTCGCAAGCTGCTTCTGCTTGGCGCTCGCTGTCTTTTCTTCGTTTGCGAGACGTTTCTGTTTCTGCTCCATCCAACTCGTGTAGTTGCCCTTGAACGGGTGGCTGCGGCCGCGGTCGAGCTCGAGAATCCACTGAGCCACATTGTCGAGGAAATAGCGGTCGTGCGTGACGGCCACCACAGCCCCGGCATAGTCGCGCAGATAGTGTTCGAGCCACTCCACGCTTTCTGCGTCGAGGTGGTTGGTCGGTTCGTCGAGAAGCAGAAGATCGTGCTTCTGGAGCAGGGTCTTGCAGAGAAAGACGCGGCGACGTTCGCCGCCGGAGAGCGTGTCGGCCATGGCGTCGGGCGGCGGCAGCCGCATCGCGTCCATCGCGATCTCCAGCTTGCGGTCGATGTTGTACGCGTCCGCCGCGTCGATCTCCGCCTGGATGCGGTCCATCTGATTCGTCAGCTTCTCGAAATCTTCTTCGCCCGCCGTGGCAAACTTCTCGCCGATCTCCTCCTGCTTGCGGAGCAACCCCCGCACGTCGGCGATGGCCTCCTCGACGTTTTCGAGAACCGTCTTTCCTGGCGTGAGCAGCGGCTCCTGCGGAACGTAGCCGATGCTGGCGTTCTTCTCCGCGTACGCAGCCCCCATGAACTCCTTGTCCTGCAGTGCCATGATCCGCAGCAGCGTCGACTTGCCGGCACCGTTGGAGCCCAGCACGCCGATCTTCGCTCCGGGATAGAACGCGAGATTGACTTCGTTGAGAATGGTGGTCTTGCCGTACTGCTTGGTGAGATTCTCGACGGTGAAGATGTAGCGCTCGCCCATTGCGGCCTCGAGGATGACGAAACGGTTATCCTACAGATCAGTTGGGCTCGGGCGCGATGGAGGGGAAGATGGAATCGACAGCGAGTTTGAACCCCGGCAGCACGGGACGGCCATCAAGGGTTTCGCCCGGGCCGAAGGAGCGGATTGTGCCACCGGGCTCGTAGCAGTGAATCACGCGCGAGCTCGGATAGACCAGCCACACCGCTTTGACGCCGAGGCGCAGCCATTGGCGCGTCCGTGTCAGGATCGCTTCGGCTTTCTCACCCGGCTGGATTGTGCAGATCACCATCTCTGATGCGGCGACCCCGTGATGAGTATCTGGTTCGAGCGTCGCGGTGGACATCAGCCTTCCTCCTGCGAGAATTATAACGGAACCGTTTCGCGTCGGAAGCCCGTTCAGAATCACGGAATCATATTCGTATCCGGACCGATCGCCGTGCAGAACTCCGCGAGCAGCATGGCGGCGTTGCTCAGGTCTTCGAGATGCACCACCTCGACGGGGCTGTGCATGTAGCGGTTGGGGATGCCGATGAGGCCGCAGGCGACGCCTTGGCGGCTGATCTGGATCGCGTTCGCGTCGGTGCCAGTGGCCCGAGGCGAGGAGCCGATCTGAAACGGGATCTTGTGCCGAATCGCGGCCTCTTCGAGCAAGTCGTAGATCCGCGGATTGATGTTGGGCCCGCGGACAATGACAGGGCCACAACCGAGCTTGATGTCGCCCACTTGTTTCTTGTCAGCACCCGGAGTGTCGGTGGCGTGGCAGACGTCGACGGCAATGCCAATGTCAGGGTTGACGGAGTACGCGGCTGTCGTCGCGCCGCGCAGACCGATCTCCTCCGCGACAGTGCTCACGCTCGTCACACTGGCGCTGAGAGTGCGATCCTTCAAGAGGCGCAGCGCTTCCATCACGACCCAGAGGCCGACTTTGTCATCCATGCCCGGGGAGGCCCACAGTCCGTGACGGAGTTCACGGACACCGAGTTCGAAGGTGACGGGATCGCCGGGCCGCACAAGGCTGGTGGCATCGTCTTTGGATCGGGCACCGATGTCGATCCAGACATCAGTGAACTCAGGTACTTTCTTGCGTTCTTCTGGCGTGAGCAGATGGATCGCTTTTCGGGAGACGACTCCAGCGATCGGGCCGGTCTTTGTGTGCACGGTGAGGTGCTGGCCGAGGAGCACTTGCATGTCCCAGCCGCCGATGGGCTGCACGTAGAGGAAGCCGTCGCTGTCGATGTGCTGGACCATGAGGCCGATCTGATCGCAGTGCCCGGCGAGCATGATCCGCGGGCCGCCCTCGAGGTTGCGTGCGGCCATGACATTGCCGTGACGGTCGGTGGTGACCGCATCGGCGAACGTGCCGGCGTGCTCGCGCACAATCG
>JBGSSZ010000367.1:0-8494 GCA_041736785.1 Limnoglobus sp. | reverse complement strand
GCACCAGCAGCCTGCGCCGCCGGGCTCAGATTCTCAATCGCCGGCCCGATCTCACGCTCGTGCCCCTCCGCGGCAACGTCGACACGCGACTCCGCAAGCTCGATGAACAGGACCTCGACGCGATTGTGCTCGCGGAAGCCGGCCTGGTGCGGCTCGGTCAGGCCTCACGGATCACCGAAATTCTCGACCCGACTTGGATGCTCCCCGCGGTGGGCCAAGGTGCTATCGGGCTCGAGTGCCGGGAGAGCGATCAGGAGCACCGGCTCGTGCTCGAGGCGATCAATCACCAGCAAACCTGGCAATGCGTGAGTGCGGAGCGGGCCATGCTCGCGACCCTCGGCGGCGGCTGCCTCGTGCCGATCGGGGCTCTGACTTCGGTCCGCGACGAGGTGCTTTCAATCCGCGGCATGGTGCTGAGTGCCGACGGCCGACGAGCCATCAGCGCCAGCAACCGCGGCCCGGCGTCCACGCCGATCGCGCTCGGTCAGGAACTCGCTGCGATGCTGGTCGACGAGGGTGCCCGCGAACTGCTCGCGGGACATTGATTATTTTCGCAGCGGCACTTGGCACGCACCGTCGCGGCAGGGGATGAGCTTGAAGCGGTTGCGGGCTACCCACTTGTAGATACGATCACCGAGCCACGGCACGCCGGGAATATACAGCAACGGTGCAATCGGCAGAGTCAGCGGCAGTCGCCAGGACATCCAGCGAAACGCGCGGAATCCGACATAGGTTTTCTGACGGTCGGGCCGGAGCAGGTGCATCTCCTCCAGCATCTTCTCCTGCACCAGCGGCACTCCACTCGGGGGAAAAGACTCCGCATCGCGGGCACTCTGATAGTGCAACCGGTTCAACCAGTCCAGCTTGCTGACGATGCTCACGCCCTTGCGGCAGAACGCACAGTCGCTGTCGTACAGGACCACCCCCCGACCGGGTGCGGGATCGACGGCAATGGCGGACATGACGGCTTCCCTCGCAGCTACTTCCTACAAGATAACCGTTCTTGGGGCTGACCTTGCAACCCACAAGCTAAAATACGCAGGAATTCCGAGACGTGACATGCCAGATCCATCCGAAGCGACAATGACAGTCCCGCTCTTCCGTGCGGCCAAGGGCAAAGGCGACAAGCTCACCGTGCTGACCTGCTACGACTACTCGTTTGCCAAACTGCTCGACGGCGCGGGCGTGGATGCCCTGCTCATCGGCGACTCGCTGGGCATGGTGATCCAGGGCCAGCCAAACCCGCTGCGCGTGACCATGAAGCAGATGATCTACCACACGCAGTGCGTGGCCCGCGGGGCTCGGCGGGCACTCGTGATCGCCGATCTGCCCTTTCTGAGCTATCAGCCATCGGAGCGGGACGCGGTGCGGAATGCCGGGCGATTGCTGCAAGCGGGTGCCGCCGCGGTGAAGCTCGAAGGCGGAGCCCGCATGGTCGGTGCGATCGCCGCGTGTGTGCGGGCCGACATCCCAGTGATGGCTCACATCGGCCTGACACCGCAATCGGTGCACGCCACCGGCGGGTTCAAGGTCCAGCGCGATGAGGAGCGGTTGCTCACGGACGCCAAAGCGGTGCAGGACGCCGGGGCATTTTCCGTGGTCATCGAGAGCGTGCCGGAAGCACTCGCGGCCAAAGCGACCGCAGCCTTGCAAATCCCAACCATCGGCATCGGTGCTGGCGGTCAGTGCGACGGTCAGGTGCTGGTGCTGCACGACATGCTCGGCCTCTATCCCGATTTCCGTCCCAAGTTCGTCAAGCAATTCGCACCGCTCGCGGATGCCGTCAGCACTGCGGTGCGCCAGTATTCCAACGAAGTGAAAAGCGGTCAGTTCCCAGGCAGCGAGCACACGTTCAAGTAGAAGTGAGATGTGCTGGAAAAGAAGCAGCCCTGCCAAATGGCAGGGCTGCGGGTTTTCTGCGATCGCTTCGTTCACTTATGCCTTGCGGCGGCGAACTGCGACGACGAGGCCAGCGGCCACAAGACCGATCAGCATCGGCTCAGGAACGCCAGCGTAGTTCAGGACGAGGTTGTTGTTGGCAACATCCACGCTGACGCTGAACTGCGAGGGGTCCACACCCGTATTACTGAAGTTGCTGAGGTCGATGGTGAACTTCTCAGGGCTGAAGCCGGTGAGCGGGCCTGCACCCTGCACATCGACCAGGATCCAAGAGTAGTTATCAAAGATATTGAAGTCGTAGACATCGCCGTTGCCGACGTTGCTCAGAGCGATGCTGTGCGGCTGCACGGCGATCGGGTTGGCAGCGGAGGCCGCGGTGAGGTCAAGACCGGCTGCATTGATCAGGCTCTGGGTGTACTGGCCACCGAAGACGCTGCTGAGGTAGAAGCGGAGGCGGCTGGCGTTACCACCACCGGCTCCGCCGGTGAAGGCGAGGTTGCCGTTGAAGGTCAGTGCGCCAGGCGCGGCACCGGTGCCGGAATCGCTAGAAAGCGACGAAGCACCGATCAAGCTGCCAGCGGTCATGGTCACCAGCGGGGAGTTGACGGTACCACCGCCACGGAGCGTGCCATCGATGGTGGTGATGCCCTGAAGGGTCGCACCGCGGGAAAGCTGCAAGATGGTCCGGCCACCGGCCGGGACAATCACGCCAGAGGCGATGTCAAGGGTGCCGGAGTTGATTGACACCACCGGGTTGGTACCCGTGAGGTTCACGGGACCTGTCAGACTGATTGTACCATTGCCGCCCTTGGAGAAGCTGGCAGCGGTGATTCCCGAACCGATGACGAGATTGCCAGAAGCGGTGTTGAGGTACATGCGGCCCGCGGTTGTCAGACTGCCGCCGGTGATCGATCCCGTGGGATTGCGGTTAATCAGGGCACCGCTCGTGATGGCGAGAGGACCAGACAGATTGAGCAAGCTGGCTGTATCAAGCGTCAGGCTGTTTGCTGAACCACCGGGACTGATTACTGCCCCGGCGACCAACACGTTGGCCGTGGGCGAAACAAAGGTGTCGGTTGCGTCGGTCACCAGTACTCGGACACCACCACCGGGAAGTCTTTCGAGCAGGGCATTCGGATCAGTCGTCGGGGTGAGAGCCGTCACGTTGGAGACGTAGTTGGTCTGAGCCAGACCGAAAGGAAGCACGTTGTTGGTTGCAGTCGCAGAGGTAAAGCTGACGCTCGACTGACCTGCACCAAGGGCCGTACCGATCACAGCGAGCTGACCGCCGCGAGCGATGTCAGCCGCATTGATACCTGCGAACGAGAAGCCGATCAGGCCAGTGCCGGTCGAGTTCACAACGATGTTCGACTGACCCGAGATCAGGCGGACTTCACCCATGACTTCGTTGACGTCGGTCGAGGCATTGCCGTCGATGCGAAGAATACCGCCAGCGAGGCGAACGGGAGCCGTATCGGACAGGCGACCCTGACCGCCACCACCAGTGAACACAGAGGCATTGTTCTTGAGGTCGAGCTGTGCACCGGAGTAAACGGAAATCGCACCCGAGTTGGGGAGCGAATTCACGAGGCCAGCCTGTGCACCCTGGAAGAACATCCCGCCATCACGCACCGAGAACTGAGCGTTGTAGCTGGCGCTCAGATTGCTGATCAGGAACAGACCCGTGCCCACCTTGCCAAAGTGCGAGTTCGCGTTGAACCCGGCGAGGCCACCAAGACCGCTCAGGTTACCAGTGGCATTGAGGAAGCCCGAAAGAACCGTTGCGGACGCGTTGTTCGTACCCACCGAGTACTGACCGCCACCGGTGATGTTGCCGTGCTGCTGGTTGTAAGCAGCCTCACCAACGCCATAACCCGTCGCGTCGCCGGTCCCGGCTGTCACCGAGTTGATACCACCACCGAAGGTGACCGTCGTGCCGCGGAACAAGGTGTTGATAGCACCCAGGAACGTGTTCCCGTTGCCACCCTGCGTGAACGTACCCGAGTAACCGGTGTTGTTCCTCGAGCTCAGCACGAAAATTTCACCGGGCGAACCGGTGTTGATGGTGATATTCCCGGTCCCCGAAATGTTGCCACCGATGAACAACGCCGCACCCGCGAGATTGTTGTTCAAAATTGAAAACGATGTGTTCGTGGCAAAGTTCACTGGAGAATTGATCAGCAGACGACCGGAGGTCGAGGCCGTGCTAATGTTGGCTCCCGTCACGAACGGCGTCGTGCCGAACGCCAGCGGGTCCGGATTGTAGATCATGCCTGACACGAACGAAATCGGACCACCTGTAATGGTGTAGTCCGCGGTCGGGCCGAAGCCGGGAGGCGTCTGGAACAGCAGATCGGCAGGTGTCTGGCTCAGATAGATCTGGCTCAGTGGGTAAGCACCACCACCGAAATCCTGAGTGGACGTGATGGTCGTGCCGCTGGTTCCGGCAAGGAAGTTCAGAATGGTGCCTGCACCACCCGCTGCCTGCGGGGGAGCATCCCAGTTGCCCGGAGTCGACCAGTTGCCGCTGGCGTTCGATTGCCAGTTCGACACATTCTGTGCCTGAGCCTGGCCCATGACCATTGCGCCGAACGCTGCACAGAGCAGCGGCAGACGCAAGCGTCGCAGAGTTGAGCGTGTCTTCATGATGCAGCGTCCATCCAAGGGGAAAAGGGGGGGTCCGGAAGGTTGCAGTGGTTTGAAACCATTCGCACGTCGGGTCGTCTTAGAAACTCCCACCGGGCTCGGCGAGTAGCACTTGGCCCGACGTTCCCAAGTTTCACGGTGGTTACATTAACAAACCACAACACAAAATGAAACGAAGACTTTGGAAAAATAGTGGAATCAGCCAAAATTGGCTGATTCTAGGGGTCGTGATCTGTTAGAAAATTGTGAAAAAACACAATTTTTCAGATGATGGTCGCAATTGCTCTCGTTTCACGGGTTAACTCGCGAACCAGCTCACCCGGACCACGGGTTGTCCACCGTGTGCGGCACATCCCGAAACCAGTAGCGGTAGCGGTCAATCTGCTCGCGAACCGGAAAACCCGTCAGTTCCCGGGGGTAGAGCAACAGAATGCAGACCTCGCGGGCTCCAGCTCGCGTACGCTCCCGATGGATCAGCTTCGTCGCGTCGTTTTGCGAGCGAATCTCCTGGCGTCCGGGCAGCTCCGGGTCAAACGCGTAGAGGCGGCCCGTTTCGCGGTCAATTTCCAGCAACTTGACGTGAAAACGATCGAAGAGGTTGGCCCGTTCGTTCTTCAGATCGGCGAGCCGGCGTTCCGCACGTGCCAGCTCCTGCTTGAGACTCTCCAGTTCGACGGGAGCAGCGGTGGGATCGTCGCCGGGCTGACTCACGAATGGCATCAGCAGGAAGATGCAGAAGAGCAGGATCAGCACATCGATGAACGGGATCAGGAATCGCGTCACCGCTCGCGGTGGTGTGCGGATCACAGCGGCGGCTCCGCAGGGGTGAGCTGGACCATCGAAGGGGTATCCCCGGCCAGAGAACGGATCAGATCGCGGCCCGCCGTGGTGATCCATGCCGGGAGAATGTTCATCAGGGCCATGAAGAGCCCGCTGCCGGTCGCGGTGATCGCGGGTGCGTACTTGCGGATGATGTCCTGAGGCGTGGGAGGCACACCGGGCGTGATGCTGCCGAAGGTTTGGAGGATGGCCGCGACGGTGCCGATCAGCCCCAGCAGTGGAAACCATTCTGCAGCCTGGCAGAGGTGCGAGAGCCATTTATCCGGGCGGGTGTCGAAGTCGGTCGCCTGCCAGCGGAGCGCTTGATTGGCCAGCACGGTCTGCACCACAAACATGGCGAAGCCGAGCCCGAGGATGATCCAGTCGAAGGGCGAATGCTCGACGCGATTGATGTAATCGCGGCGGGCGTCGGGCGGCAGGGCCACGAAAATCAGCACTCCGCCCAGCACGGGCAGCAGCGTGAGCAGCAGAGGGAGTACGGACTTGATGACAAAGCGTCTCAACGATTCTCCTTCAGTTCGCGGCGATGATGGATGCGGGCATGGCCTGGAGTTTGCCGGCCCGATCGACGCACGCCAGCGTGCTGGATCCTTCGCAGACGAGGGTGCCGCCTTCGCGAAAGACTTCGTATTTGTGTTCGAGCCGCACGGGTGTGGTTCGCGTCACGGTGGTGCGGATTGTGAGTTCGTCGTCGTAATAGGCGGGGCTTTTGTATTTCACTTCGACGCGGGTAATCACCAGAAAGAAGCCGTCGTCTTCGAGTTGTTTGTAGTTGCCGCCGACCTGGCGGAGCAGATCGGTGCGGGCCTGCTCGAAGTAGACGAGATAGTTGGCATGGTGCAGCAGCCCCATGCGGTCAGTCTCGGCATAGCGGACGCGGATGGTCGTGTCGGCAGTGAGCATGGGAAGAGTTTACGAACTCAGCTGGCCTGGTGGCCCTGAGCCTTGCTGTTGCGGATGGCTGAGCCGCGGGCGGACTTTCGGGCGGCGGTGACGAGTGCGGGAATGGCGTCGCCGCTGACCGCGGTGGATCGCAGTCGTTTGCGGGCGCGGGAGAGCACGGAGCCGATCGTGTTGACGGGCACGCCAGTCTCGGTGCTGATTTCCTCGTAGGTGCGGCCTTCGAGGTAAAACAGTCGCACAATCTCCCGCTCGCGGCCAGCGAGCTTGCGGACCAGACGATCGACTTCCTCGAGCTTCTCAATGCTCTTCATGGCGACGGCGGAGTCGTCGTCTTCAACAGCCGTGGATCGTGGCACGCCGTTCTTCACGGCTTCTTTGACGGCTTGTCGTCGAGCGATTTCGTGCACGGCAATCCGCCGGGCGATCACGGTCAGATACGTCGAGAAGTTGGCGGCTCCCTTGAACTGCCGCAGCACTTTGTAGTCGTCGATCACGACCTGCGACATGATCTCGGCGGCGATGTCCTCGATGTCTTCCGGGTGCAGCTTGGCACTGCGGGCATGGGCGGTCGAGTGAATGACGTGATAGATCAGGCTGAGAAACCGGTCGACAAAATCGTTCCACGCCCCCGGCTGCTTTTTGAGGCAGCGGCTGAGCAGTTCACGATCCACCGCTGTGAGGGCCACGGGACGGCTCCAGTGAGGTACTGTACTTTACACCCTCCTGGTGCTTCGATCCAAGGCAACATTCATTTGGGCTTCCCTAGTCTCATTCTACCCGCTTCTGCGTCGCTGGCATAGCGGGGGAATCCCGCGAATTGCCGGTTGACGCCGTTGCAACCGTCACGAGCATACAATTTCCCCCCATGACGACCCTGAAAGTGCTCTACGAGGACCATCACCTGCTGGTGGTCGACAAGCCGGCTCCGCTGCTGACGCAAGCCCCCGCCGGCGTGCCAAGTCTGGAAGCACTGGCCAAGGACTACATCAAAGAGAAGTACGCCAAGCCGGCAGGCGTCTATCTCGCGGTCCCGCACCGGCTCGATCGGCCCGTCAGCGGAGTGGTCTGTTTCGTCCGCAACAGCAAAGCCGCCACCCGTGTCCATGACCAGTTCCACGACCGCAGCGTCGGGAAGACCTATTGGGCCATGATTGAGGGTAGTCTGACAGAAGCGTCTGGCGTGTGGGAGGATTGGATCGCGAAAGTGCCTGGTGAAGCCCGGGCCATGCAAGCAGAGCCTCATGGCCCCGACGCGAAACATGCCACGCTCGAATATGCGGTGTTGAAGCAAGCCGAGAATCACACGCTGATCGAGTTGCGACCGCGAACCGGGCGTATGCACCAACTCCGGGTGCAGTGTGCCTGGCGGGGTCACCCGGTCCTGGGCGATACGCTGTATGGCTCAACGATCCCATTCGGCGAACCAGCGACGACGCCCCGAGATGCGGTCATCGCGCTCCATGCCCGCAAGCTCGAATTCACGCACCCCTTCAACGGCAAACTTCTCAGCATCGAAGCCCCGCTGCCCGAGACTTGGGACAGCTTCTGATCCGTTCACTCGCCGATTTTTGCGTCGTTTGGCAGTTTCACGCGGGTGCCGGCGGGCACGGGCTCGTCGGCTCGCAGCTTGGGGTTCATCTCCCAGATCTGGCCCCAGAGGTTTTCATCGCCGAGGGCTTTGCGGGCGATCTCCTTCAAGCTCAGCCCGCCGTTCGGGACTTCAAACGTGCGCTCCCCGCTCAGCGTCTTGGGCAAATCCTGTGGCGTCGCGGCCGGCTGCGGTGCGGCGATCATGCTCGCGTATTGTCGCCGCAGCACGTGAATCGGCGGCACATCCACTGGCTGGTTGAGCACCAGATTGCGCCCCGAGTTGTACGCCCGCAAGGCTTCTGCGTAGCGATCGTCGCCGAGGTGTTGACGGCTGATCGTCTGCCAGCTTTCGCCACTCACTGTGTAATGAACATCGACATCGTAGTCCTCGCGCGGCGCCAATGCACTCGCGGGCTTTACGGGCTCAGTCTTCGGCTGCACTGACACGGGCTTCGCCTCACCGGTCGCCACGAACTTGGGTTCACTTGTCGTCGGCAGATTCACGGGCGGCGGTGCCACAGTCGCGGAACCGGTGTCCGGCAAGGCGATTGCTGGCGGGGCCACTGTCGCAGGCTTCGTCTCCGGCATCGTGATCGCGGGCGGGGCCACTGTCACC
>JBGSSZ010000035.1:0-9170 GCA_041736785.1 Limnoglobus sp. | reverse complement strand
CCGCCCCCCTGGGCGAACGCTCCGCTGCCGAACTGCGTGGCACCCAGCCCCCCTCCGGCACCGCCTGCCGCGGTCCCGCCCGCATTGGCGCTCAGGCTCGGATTGACTGCGCTGGTCGTGATTGCGCTGTAAAGCACCTGGGCGATTTCATCCGAGTAGGCGTTCTGCAGGCGGAACGTCTTCAACTCATTCCTCGAAGGTGAAATCGTCGAATCCAACTGTTGGATGAGTGCGGCGATGTCCTTGATATCCGCAGCACTCGCCTGCACGTAGACCGTGTTGTTGTTGGCGTCAAAGAACACGCGGATCTGATTCTGAGCCTGAGTCTCGTTGGTGTAGCGACCGTTGAAGAAGCTCTGAATCTGCTGCGAGACGTTGGACGCAGCCGCGTGCTTCAGCGGGAACGCCGTGGGAGCCATCGCCGGGCTGTTGGGCACGTCGAGACGCGCGATCTCTTTGAGCACGTCGTCGACCCGACTCTTGGGCACAGCCAGCATGATGCTGTTGAATCGCGGCAGCGGCAGCATGAAGATCGAGCCGATCGTGCTCGCCGAGGTGGGGCTGCTGCTTTGAGTCTGACCGCCGCGACCACCGAAGAGTGACGCGAACCCGCTAAACCCGCCGCCACTGCTACCCGTAGTCGGACCCGCGGCGAGCGTAGTGCTGCCGGCACCGATCTGCACGCGACCAAACAGGGTGTTCAGAATGTTCACGATGCTGGTGGCATCCTGATGCTTCATTGGCACCAGTTGCACTTCGATCTGCGCTTGCAGGGCCGTGGGCCGGATGAATTCGATGAACGCCAGGATGCGATCCATATCCTGCTGATTCTTGGCCTTGATGATCAGTAGTTGCGTGTCGGGAACCGACTGCGCGGTGACGCCGTCAGTGGGTGCCGGTAGGCTTCCCTGGACCACTGGAGGCTGGGCCCCGGGAGTCGGGTTCGCCGGGGGCAACGGCTGCGGCACCTGCGGCAGCACGATCGGTTCGGTGTACTGGACAGGCAACAGGTTCGGGGCTTCAGGGTCGTAGATCGTCGAGGCGCCGGAAGGGACATCCATGTCCCGGTAGCTAAAATGATCGCGCCCTCCGCCGCCGTCTTCGTGGTAGTCGGGAGCACGATTGTTGCGCCCGCCGCGGCCTCCACCGCCTCCACCGCGTGTGTTCCCGCCGCCACCACGAGTGTTACCGCCTCCTCGAGTTGCACCACTCCCGCCAAATCCACCGAAGCCGCCAAAGGGATTGCCGCCTCCGCGGGACGAATTGGCACCCGATCGTTGATTGGTCGAGCCGGTGCCCGTGGTCGGTGTGCCGTTCAGGGCTTGAATCGCCTGCTCCACCAGGGCAGGATCGATGCCTTCGAGCTTGACCACCTTCACGACTTCATTCTGATCCTGCGCCATCGTGTCGAGCTTGGTGACCAACTTCTCGATCTCTGTGTAGATCGCGTCGTTGCAGTTCACGATGACGCTGTTGGTGAGTTCTTCAATGCTCACGGTGAGTTGCGTCGCTGTGGTGGTCGCAGCCTGCTGCGGCGCGAACGGATTGAACGGTGTGCGCTGCTGCCGACCAGTGTTCGGGCTGCTCATCAGGTTCGCGTAGACCTCGCTGACCGTGGTCTTCACATCCTCAGCGCGGGCATTTTTCAGCGTGATGATATGCGGCTTCGAGGCATTGGCACTCGTCAGATCCAGAGCGCTGTCAATCGTCTCGAGCAGCTTGTGGATCATGCTGAGGTCAAGCGGCGAGGCTTTGACCACGATGAGCGAGTTGCTCTGCTTCTCGGCGACGACGCGGACGCGTCCTGCCGAAGCGGGCGTCGATTCCGCGGCGGTGCCGCCGAGACCGGTGAGTTGAGCGAGCATACCGAGCCCGCCACCGAAGCCACCGCCGCCGCCACCCCCGCGTCCACCCCGACCGCCTCCCTGCTGAGCCCCTTGAGCCGGCTGGGTCGGACCGTTGAAGAGTTCGTTGATCTCTTTGGCGGCTTCCTCGGCGCTGTTGTTCCGCAGCGGGATCACCTTGAAGAGATTGTCAGTGACCGTGGTCGCTTCCTTGAGGAAGAGCCGGGCAAACTGGTTTGCAAGCTCCAGGGCTTCCGGATCTTCGCTCTGGATGATGATCTTGCCGCCGACGACGGTGATGATGACCGGCTTCTTGTTCGGATCGACTTTACGTGGGGCAGGGGCCTGCGGATCGGCGATCTGTGCCGAGATCTGCGTCACCGCGGCCCGCGGATAGTGGAGCTTCGAAGACCCGCCCGGCATCGGCTCGGGTGTGGGCATCGGAGCCGGCGGCGGGGTCGTCCCATTCAGCTCGACCGGATTGCTTCGTGTGCCACGGAGCATGTTGGCGATCGCTTCCGCGACCATGGCGGAGCCGCCATTCTCGACGGTGATGACCCGCATCGTGCCGCTCATGCCGCTCCCGGCACCAGAGTCGTCAATGGTCCGATATGCGGCCTTGATCTCATCGATCTGTTGCTGTGTGCCTCGAACGATAATTCCCGGCGTCGGTTCGGTGCGCGGATCCAAGGTGGCACCCGAGCCAGTGCTATCGGGAATCAGGCGCTTTATCTGGTCGACGACATCCTTTGGTTCTTTGAACGATGTGATCGGGATCACTTCCATCGTCGTGCTCGATTGGACGCTGGTCGAGCCCTTGAGCAGTTGGACGATATCGAAGTGGTCGGCCACGGGGGCGTAGACCATGATCTCGTTGCGCGTCGGCAGGGCCGTGATGCGGATGGTGGCGGAGGCTTTGTAAATGTCGCTGAGTGTCTTGGCGACCATTTCAGCCGTGCCAGCAGCGACGCCGTAGTTGCGAAGCTCAGGTGGGCCGATAGTGCGCTCAGTCTGGCCCGGAAGTCCTGTGTCGATTTCCCGGAGGATCTTGGTCGCGGCGGCGATCTTGTCCGCGGGCCCGGTGATCAGGATCGTGTTGGTGTTTTCAAACGACTCGATGTTCACGCTCTTGAAGCGTGGCGCCACGGTCGGCGTGGAGCGATCGCGGCCACCGCGGCCACCGTAGTCCTGCGGCGGCTGGTAACCGCCGTAACCGCCGTAACCGCCATATTGCTGCTGGGCCGGGGCGGAGGTGATCACCTGCGTACTTGAGTCGCTGAGCAGCGACTTCAGCTTCTCCGCAGCGGTGCTGGCGCGGATGAACTTGCACTTGTAAGTGAGTTGATCGCCGTTGGTGGCGTTTTCTTCGAGCTTCTCGAGGTCCTTGATGATCAGACGCACGTTGCGGGCCGTGTCGCTGATGATCAGCGTGTTGGCGCCCAGTGTGTTGATCTCGCCGAAGGTGCCGCGACGCTTCTGAAGTTGTGTGACGATGTCGTCAGCCAGGAGCGTCTTGAGCGAGTAGGTGACCTCCACCATCTCGGTGTCGCCCTTGCTCGGCAACTCTTCGATAGTGATCTTCGGCAGCAGTTCCTTGGGCACCTTCACATCCGCGGGCAGCACGGTGAACGTCTGCGAGCGGCGGATGATGATGAAATTCTGCGGGGTCAGCGATTGGTTCAGCAGATCGATCACCTGCGAGAGCGTGTACTTGCGCGTCGGGTCGGTCTTGATGGTGACCGAGCCCTGCGGCATGGCGCTGTTGCTGCTGTAGAAGACCAGCCCGCTCTCTTTGGCGAACCAATCCAGCACGCTCTTCCAGGGCTTTTCCTCGAAGACGAACGAGACTGTCTTCTCGGGCGCAGTCGGGGGTGCTTCGGACGGCTTGAGGGCCACAGCGGGCGGAGTCGCGGGCTGCATCGGCGGCTGCGTCAGCGGTGTCTTCGGCCCCGGTGCGGGCGTACCCGGCACCTGAGCGAACACCGGAGTCGCACCGATCGCCAACACCGCGAGGGCCTTGGGCAACCAGCAGCGAAGACGCCACGATGGAATACGCGTTGCAAAACGAATGGTCATGAATCGTGCCCCCCGACACGCTGTCGTTCAACAGTGCCTGCACCCAGTCCCCCGGCGCAAGAAATCACACTGCTGAACGGCGGCTCTTATCCACAGCCTAACAAAGATGCAACCGCTTCTGTGGCATTTCCAGAGCTTTTTAATCTGGAATGAGAGCTTGATGGAAGCTCCCGGATTGCCTTACTTCTCTATTCGCGGCAGAGGCGTGACTTCCCGCGGCTCTTCGGCGACCTGCGGGCTCTCGGTTTCGACTTTCGCAGCTGGAATTTCGATCAGTTCATTGAGCGAAGTGCCAATGCGCCAGAGGTAGTGCTTGTCGGCCGGCTTGGGCGGGACCAGCGCGAGCGGACCAGCGAGCGCAGCCGGAGCTTGCGGCACGCTGATCGCTGACTTCTTCACAGGTGCCTTGCCTTTGCTCGACTTTCCATTGTTTCCCTTGGCCGCGGGCTCCGTAGTTTCCACCGACACCGGAAGGTGCAGCGGGGGCTCACTCAGCACGAGGCCTTCGCCGCTGAACTCGAGCACCTTGAACTTGCGATCGGTCGAGGTGCCGTCCTCGGCGATCACGAGGTCGTCGAAGCTCTCCAGCGGCTTGCGTTCGCCGCTCAGATAGAAGAATTTCTTCACCCGTGTGGCGAGGCCGTCGAGTGTGTGTACGCGGGCGACTTCATAGTCGTGATGGTTGGCCATGTCGAGAATCTCGGCGACCACAGTGCCATCGGACCGCCAGGTGATGCCCGTGAGGCGGATGTAGGGGCTGATGTCTTCCTTGGGCTTCGCGGCGACGACGACCTTTGGTGCTTCTTTTTTAGGAGTTTTGATAACCTCGGCCTTGATCTCGGGGAGCGGGCCGTGGAAGAGGTCTTTTGCGGCGAGCAGGGCGTAATCGCGATTGTCGGCGAGTTCGGAGGGAGCCGGCGGCAGGATCGCCCGCGTCTCCGCGGCCGACAACTGCAGCATGCTGAGTCCTAGCCCGCCGCCGAGTGCGCCGAACGCCGTGGAGATCGGATAAAGCGTCTGCCGCTTCTCCGCGCCGTCGATGATGACGCCTTCGGTGGAAATGCTGACTTCGAGGTCCGCGCGGTTGTCGCCGCGCTTCGCGTCGCTGTCGGCGGTCCGCTTGATGGTCAGTCGAGAGATCTGCTGCAGCAACGGCTGCTCATAGTACGACTTCAGAAACTTGACTACCGTGGGCAGGTCGACTCTGCGGAGCACGATTTCGTAACCGATGCGAGTGTACGCCGGGAGTTTGGGCCCCAGCAGTGGAACGCGGTTGGCATCGGCGGGGTCTTTGGGCGTGATGTTGTAGCCGCTCGGAACCCCGCTCGACAGAATCAGTGAACTGAGCAGCGCTTCATACTCGCGGCGTGCGACGTTCGGATCGCCGGGCAGACTGCGGGGCTTGAGTTTGTTCAGATCTCTCTGCTTGGCCAGGAGTTCGATCTGCTGAGTGCTCTTGGTCGCGTGTTCATCCTGGAGCTTGCGCAGCAGGACCTTGTTCTCGCTGTAGGGCACATACAGCAGGTAGTAGAAGCCGAAAGCGATCCCGAAGACGCCGAAGACGCCGAGGACGGTTACCAGTTTTTTCTCGCGCGGGGTCATTCCTGCTCCTCCGTCATCGGCTCGGGCGTGGTCGCGGGCTCTTTGGCTTTCTCGGGCTGCACCTCTTCCCGAATCGGCGGTGGCTGCTTCGGGAACGATGCCGTCAGCTTGCGGCTGTAGTCCTCCGGCTTGCGGTGGGCCACGCTGACATCGATGATGAACTGCTGCAGTTTGGGTCCGCCGCTGTTGCCACCGACGAGGGCCCCGCCGCTTTTCTTCGGGCCGATGTAGTATTTGGTTTCCCGCTGCAGGCTGCTGACGAGTGCTTCGGGCAGCAGGCTGTCGTTGGTCGCCACAGTCATCCGCAGCGTGGCAGCGGGCGTGGGTGGCGCGTTCTTGCCGGCTCTCCGAGTCGCCTCGGCGGCTCGCTCTTTCTCGGTCGGCATCGGCTTGGCCATCCCCTCCAGATACGTCAGCTTCATGCCTTTGATGTCCGGGAATCGCTCGGTCTGGTCGTAGTATTCATCGAGCCAGTTGACCTCGCGGGCCTGGTATTCTTTCATCGCTGCGAGGCGTTTGGCGTCGCTTTCCGCCTTCTGGATGTCGGAGTCGAGCCCAGTGATCTGGAAACGCAGATTGGTGATCTTCCGCTGCGTGTCGTCGAGCACGAGATAGCCACCGACAGCGGCGGCAGCCAGGACGAGAAACGCAAGAGCGGCGGCCACAAGCATCCGCTTCTGCTTCGGGCTGGACTCGCCGGAGCGTCGCGGCTGCCGCGGCTGAGCGAAATTGATGGGCAGAGTCCCGGTGCCCTTGGCGAGCAGCAGACCGACAGGCCCGACAAAGCGGCCATGCAGTTCGGCCGGGATCGACGCGGCTGCGGCAAGATTCGCCAGCGGATCGAAGGCATGGACCGGCATCCCGAGTGCCGCACGCAGACGGCCGGACCAGCCTTCGCCGCGGGTCTCGGCTTCCGCAATGTAGATCGCCTGCACATCGGCATTGGCCTGGCTCGACGCGACCGCAAGATTGCGACGCAGTTCGGTCAGCAGTGTGGCTTCGGTGGCGATGGCCGCCGAGGAGATCGGTCGCGTGAAAGTCGCCTGTCCGTTGCGGCAGACGGTGAACTCACCGCCCCCTTCGTGCATCACCACGACGGCGACGGGGCCATCCACCGGCTCGGGAGCCGGCACTTCACCAGTGCTCGCGGCATGAGCCAACGCCGCGACTGATGCGTAAGGCCGCGGCGTGATCGCGGCGATCTTGATCCCCGCTGCATCGCACATTGTTCGCACCGCGGCGATGATGTCCTTCTTGACAAACGCCACCGCGGCTCGGCGCTCGCCCGCATTCAGCGAACCCCCCAGCGGAACATAGTCGAAGAGCACATCGTCGGTGCCGTCGGCGATCTCCTTCATCGCCGCAAAGCGGATCACGCTCGGCTCGTCTGCCGGCGGCACTGGCGGGTGCTTGATTTCCTTGAGGATGATCCGGTCGCGGCCCACCGTGACGAGTGCCGGGGCCGGGCTGACATTCGCTTCCTTGAGCAACTGCTTGAGTCGCTGTCCGACGAGCGCGGCATTGGACGTGGTGAGCGACTGAGCCAGATCGGTGGCGGCGATGAGCCGTTCGACGGTCAGCTTGTCGCGCGTGCCCGAACCGACCGCGATCAGCAGTCCGTGCGAGTCCGCATCGATCGAGAGAAAACGTGCCATGGTGTATCGCTGTCACTCCCGAGCGGGGGAGTGTCTGGGGTGAGGGGGCCTGATCCGTCATACGCCCCGACTCAGCATCGGGTCCGGGAAGGGCTCCGCCCCTCCGTCACAGTTCGCTCAGCGCGGCGGAGTGAAGCCGCCGCCGATGTCAGTCAGATCGCGGTAGTAGACAATCCGGGGCTTGCCGCCGTTGGTGTCCACGACGGCCTCGACGCGACTCACGGGTCCACCATTGGCAAAGTAACCGATGGCATGAATGCGATAAGTCATCGACTGACCGGTGACGTAGCGTTCAAGCTGCTGGAAGACCTCCGGACGCTGCCCGGCTTGCGTCACCAGCCAGGCACCAGTGGCATACTCGGGAGTGCCAGGCTGGATCGTGGACTGCGCCGCGATCGCGGCACTCACGTCTTCCGCGGTCAGCCCCGGCAGCGCCATCAGCAGATCCTGCGGAGCGGTGTTGATGTTGATGCGCGGGTTCAGTTCGTACGACGTCTTCGTCGTCGTTTTGTCCAACAACACTGGCAGATATTTCACGAACGTCTCGCGGTCGTTGAGCGGGCTGTTCACATAGACAGTCGGAGCATCGTTCGGAGCACCGGATGCTCGCGGGAGTGTGATCCGTGTGTTCAGCATCGAGACCGACGAATTGCGAATCTTCTTCTTGGCCCGCGGCGAGCCCGACAGCGAGTTCACGACCGCCGTGTGCAAGTCATCGACGCTGCCGTAGACGGGTGGCTTTGTGGAGGTGACGGGAAGGATGGAGCTTGATCCGCCGTACATACGGTAGGCAGTGATGTAGTCGGCCATCTCCGAACCGATGGCATCGGTGAGAGCCTGATGCCATTCGGCGGTGATCGGGTCGTTCAGGTAAATTCTCGGTGCTCCTGTGCTGTCGACGTTGAGTTCGTGGCCGTAGACGGTGAGGAAGTCGCTCCATCCGCGGTTGAACTCATTGCCGTCGGCTTCGCCGGGGTCGGCGCGACCGTTGCGGTTGCGGTCGTTGCCGTAGAGTTTGTCCGCCGTGATACCCTGGACCAGCAGCAGTTCGTCCAGCGTACTGAGCGGGCCGTACTTCGGACTGTAGAGTTCGTAGGCTCCGGAAATCGCAGGATCGTCTTCCTCGATGGGCCGCACCCAGTTCACGATGGCGTCGGCGATCTCTTCAGTCATGTTCGGCAGAAGGATCAGCATGCTCCGAAGCGATTCGCCGCTCGAATCGATGCGGATGAGCGAATTGATGTTGATCTTGCCGGCTTCGTCAATCACGCCGTATTTGAGGAGAAACTTGTTTTCACCGGAGCCGCCGCCTGTATCGGACAGGTTCATCAGTGCGAAGCGACCGCCACCGCGGAAAGGGCTCTCGCCGACAGGCACATTCGTGAAGAAGTTAGGGTTGTCGTGGGGGTAGCCGCCGAGCGTGTTTTGCAACGTGTCGGGGTCGGCGAGCGCGGCCGCGGCATAGTGGATCCCGCTGATCGCGTGCGCCCGGGCTTGCACCGCTTCTGTCTCGCGCACCGCCAACGCGTATTTGGCACCCATCGCGTCGGCGTAGCGGTACGCGGCCAGCGCGAGGACCACGATGACCAGCAGCACCATAATCAGGATGTAGCCGCGGCGAACAGCAGAACGGACTGGTGACACAAGCATGGCTCACGTTCCCGTGGTCGTAGGATCTTCGGGAATCTCTTCGGGCGGCGGAGGCGGAGTGTACAACCCCACCGCGGCCCGCACCGGGATCACATGCGTGATCGTCTTCGGCTCGTCCGAATCGGGCATCTGAATCACCATCGTGATCTGGATCGCCCGCGGCGGACCGAGCACGGAGCCGCCATCGCTGGCCGGGTCCGAGCCGGTCCACGTACTGGTCCAGCCCTCAGAGCCGAAATAGCTGAACGTGATGTCAAGGACTTCCGGGGCGATCAGGTCACTGGCTTCGTCGGAACGATCGGGGTCAGGATTGTTGCGGATGCCGTCTGCGGTCACCCACGGC
>JBGSSZ010000331.1:0-8058 GCA_041736785.1 Limnoglobus sp. | reverse complement strand
GCTCCGCCAACGCGCCGCCGTTCGCGGGGCGTTCCGCGGCGTCGAAGCTCATGCACAGCTTGCAGAGTGCCACGGTTTCGGGGTCACCGCCACACGCGTCCAGCTTGGCCAGTGCTTCCGGCATGTGCCCGCGGACTGCGTTGATCCGCACGCTCTCCGAGCCCTTGCCCGCAAACGGTGGCGATCCCGTCAGCATCGCGCAGAGTACCGCCCCGAGCCCGAACACGTCGGAGCGTTCGTTCACGTTCTGCGTTTCGCCCGCGGCCTGCTCCGGCGAGATGAACGCCGGCGTGCCCATGAGTGAACCCGCCTGCGTGTCGCTGTCGCGGGCGCTGCGGATCACCGTAGCCGTCGATTCGTCTTCGGGAGCCACGGAATCGCTGTCGCCGCCCGCCAGGCTCTTGGCCAGGCCCCAGTCCATGACCTGCACTTCGCCGAAGGCACCGACCATGACGTTGGCGGGCTTGAGGTCGCGGTGCAGGATGCCGTGGGCATGGGCGTACCCGACGGCTTGGCAGATGCCCTCAAAGATTGCGAGGACGTTGAGCGGTTCGCCGCTTTTGATCATCGCTTCGAGCGTGCGTCCTTTGACGAGCTTCATGGCCAGAAACGGTCGCCCGTTGGGCAGTGTGCCGACCTGATAGATCGCCGGGATGCCGGGGTGCTGAAGCTGGCTGGTGATGCGGGCTTCGTCGAGGAATCGCATCGCGGTGCGGGAGTCGGCGGCGAAGTGATCCTGGAGCAGTTTGACGGCGACGGCGCGATCGAGGGTGAGATCGCGGGCCCGCCAGACGATGCCCATGCCGCCGTGTCCGAGCTCGCTTTCGAGCCGGAAACCCGCCGGTTCCGCGGCCAGAGCGGCCACGACGGGCGAAACGGACTCCTGCAGTTGCGTGGTGTCGACGCCGATCGGGTCGACCTGAACGTGGGTGCGCGTGGAATCGCTCATGGTATCGATGCTACACCGCGGGACACCGTACGGAAGCCCTGGGTGGCAAATTCCAGCGCCGAAGAAAGCGAAATTTTCTCTGTTGCGTCGGCGGCACCTGATGGTTATACAGCGGGTTCGCATTCGCACGACATCGGAGCCTGCCATGACGCCGCGGAAGGATTCGCGTTCGGATCTCGCCGATCTCTACCCCAACGACACCGATCCCGCGATCGTGAACATGCTGGCCCGCGGCAATGAGCCCAAGCCGCGCACCGACGACGAAAAGATCCACATCTTCTGGCGCGTCTTCGGCGGTGCCATTGTCAGCGTCGTCGCGCTCTCCGGGCTGACGCTCTACAACAATCTGCAGTCGAGTGTCATCGAGCTTCGCAGCGAAATGGCCAAGATCAACGAACTCCGCGGCGATCTGGTCCGCAAGGACGAATTCAACAGCCGCATCTCCAGCAACTACGAACGCATCAGCACGGTGCAAACGCAAAGTGTCGCGTTCACTTCGTCGCTCGCCACGCTTAAGGCCGATATCGACGGCAACAAGGAACGGCTGACCCTACTGCAAACGGATCTGAAACTGGCCCGTGACGACGCGAACAAGACCAAGCTCGACATCGAGAAGAACCAGGCCGCGGATCAGGAGCGCAAGCTCCGCCGCGACGAGCAGTATCGGGATGTGGAAAGATTGATCAAGGAATTTCAGACGGCGCTGCAGGACTGCCAGGTGAAGCTGGCACGGCTGGAAGGGCAGCAGTCGAAGCCGAAGGACCCGCCGACGAAGGAATAGCTACAATCTCGTCATGGAACGGTTGAACAAGTTTTTGGCTCACGCCGGCGTCGGATCGCGACGGCATTGCGACGCCCTCATTGCCGCAGGGCGCGTGAAAATCAACGACGTGGTGATCCACGAGCTCGGCACCCGCGTCGATCCGGAGAAGCACAAGGTCTTCGTGGACGATGCCGTTGTGAAAGCCGAAAAGCCGGTCTACTGGGCCGTGCACAAGCCCGTGGGGCATCTCTGCACCAATCACGACCCTGCCCGGCGGCCGCTCGCTCTCGATCTGATTCCGCACGTGGAGCAGCGGGTCTACACCGTGGGTCGCCTCGATGAGGCCAGCGAAGGCCTGCTACTGATGACCAACGACGGCGCACTCGCGTTCACGTTGATGCACCCGAAGTTTGAAATCGAGAAGACGTATGTGGTGCAGGTTGCCGGGAAGCCGACACAGAACGATCTGCAGAAGCTGCTCGATGGTGTCTGGATTGCCGAGGGCAAAGTGAGTGCCAAGAGCGTCAAGCGATTGAAGACGCAGGGCGAAAGCACCATGCTGCGGATCGTGCTGGCAGAGGGGAAGAACCGCGAGATCCGGCGGATGCTGGCCAAGCTCGATCACAAGGTGCTGAAGCTGAAGCGGATCGCGATTGGCTCGATCGACCTCGACAAGCTGCCGCGTGGCAAGAGCCGCCGCCTGACGGAACCGGAGATCAAGGTGTTGAAGGGCCTGGTCAGCCGCAGCGAAGCGAAGCTCTTGAAGCTCAAGGACAGCGTGACCGTACCGCCGCGAGGGGAGCCGGCGGCACGGAAGCCGTTTCGTTCGGGCCGCAGCGCCCCGCGACGCTGATCATTTCAGATGGTCACCGAATTTGGCAGCGGCTTGCCCTGCACACCCGCGATCAGATTTTCCGCACACATCCGTGCCATGGCGTTTCGCGTTTCCACGGTCGCGCTCGCGATGTGTGGTGCGATCACGCAGTTGCTCAGGCCGAAAAGTTCATGGTCCGCCGGCAGCGGTTCCGGGTCCGTCACATCAATCCCCGCGGCAAAGATCTCACCATTCCGCAAAGCTGCCGCCAGTGCAGGCTGATCGACGTGCCCACCGCGGGCAGTGTTCACAAACACCGCAGTCGGCTTCATCCGGGCAAACTGTTCCGCACCGAACAGGCCCCGCGTGCTCTCGTTCAGGTCAACGTGCACACTCACAAAGTCGCTCTCCGCAAGGAGAGTCTCCAGGCTCACTCGTTTCGCATTCAAATTCCGCTCGGCGTCGGGCTTGTCGCTGCGGGCGGAGTAGAGCACGTGCATGCCCCAGCCGTGGTGGAGTCGCTGTGCTGTGGCGAAGCCGATCCGGCCCATGCCGACGATGCCGAGCGTGCGACCGGCGAGATCCTGCCCCAGCCAACCGTTGGGATCCCAAGTCAGCCAGCGTCCTTCGCGGGCATCACGCGTCGATTCCCCGAGCCGGCGTGCGGCCGCGAGCAGCAGCGTCACGGCTATGTCAGCGGTGGATTCGGTTAGCACGCCGGGTGTGTTGCCCACCGCAATGCCACGCTCCGCCGCGGCGGCCAGATCGATGTTGTTCACACCCACGGCGAAGTTTGAGATCACTTTGAGTTCCGGAGCCGCGGCCAGGAGATCGCGATCGATGCGGTCTGTCAGTAGAGTGACCACGCCGACGCAACCGCTGAGCTTCTGGCGAAGCACAGACGCGGACGGCGGAATCTGTTCGGGCCAGACCTCAGCTTCGCAGGCCGCCCGGATCAGCGACAGCCCGGCATCGGGAATGTGGCGCGAAACAAACACATTCGGCAAACCCATGGCGGTTCCCGGCAGCGAAAGGGCTTATTATGGGAGTTGGAGACTGTTCCGCAAAACCGTGGGCTTCGCGACTGCGTCGATGCTGAATATGTTAGCTCTCAAACGCTGACCGGGTGAGTGTGGATGATACTGTTCGCGTTCGAGCTTCAGGAAATTCTGCCGTACGCGGTCGGGGTCGTGTTCGCACTGGCCTTGATGGTGGTCTTTTTTATGCGTCGTCCGCGTGGATTGGCGGAACCGCCGCCGGTGAAGAGTGGCTCGGCGAGCCGCGATGCCGAGGATGATGAGACGTATGCCAATCGCCGCTCTGCGAGCCGTCGCGACGGGCAACCCGTGCGGGTCACCTTGAGTTCGCCGCAGTTCCGTGGGCAGATGGAGAGCGGCTGGGTGCTGGACCGCAGCACGGGCGGCTTGCGGATCGCCGTGTCGCAGCCGATCGCGGTGGATTCACTTGTACAGGTGCGGGCAGAGAACGCACCGAATACAATCCCCTGGGTGACGATTATCATCCGCAGTTGCCGCGATGAAGGTGCCCACCACGAGATTGGCTGTTCGTTTGAGACGACCCCGCCCTGGAATGTGCTCCTGCTGTTTGGATGATCGTCCGCCTGGCTGAACCCCGCCGACTTGTGCACTTTTTCAATTTGAGTATCCCACCATGCGCATTGCCGTGCTGTTTCTACTCATCGTGTCCTGTTCCCCGTTGCTGGCCGACGCAGCAAAGCCCAACTTCGTCGACGACGTGCTACCAGTGCTGAAGCAGTCGTGCGTCGCCTGCCACTCCGACGACAAGCAGCGGGGCGGGCTGAATCTGGCTTCGTTCGCGTCTGCCATGCAGGGTGGTTCGTCGGGTGTGGTCGTGACCGCGGGGCAACCGGACAAGTCGCGTCTGTTCACGCTGGCGAATCACACTGAAGAGCCGAAGATGCCTCCGAAGTCGGACAAGCTCGCCGCGGCCAAACTCGACACGATCCGCAAGTGGATTGAGCAGGGTGCACGCGAGAACTCCGGAAGCGCCGCGGTCGTGATGGCGAAGCCTGCTGCAGTCGCACTGAACACGGCCGTGAAAGGCCGACCGCCGGGACCGCCCCCAATGCCGGGCAAGCTGCCTCTTGAGCCTGCGCAGGCCGTGCGTCGGCCCGCAGCCGTGATCGCAATGGCGGCCAATCCGTGGGCACCCGTCGTCGCTCTCGGCGGCACCAAGCAGATCTCGCTCTACAACACCGACTCGCTCGAACTCCTCGGCGTGCTCCCATTCCCGCCCGGGCAAGTCCATTCGCTCAAGTTCAGCCGCAATGGCAAGATGCTCCTCGCCGCCGGCGGACATGGCGGGCAGAGCGGCCGTGCGATCCTCTTCGACCTTAGCACCAGCAAGTCCGTCATCGAAGTCGGACAGGAAACCGACGCGATCCTCTGCGCGGATCTCTCCGCCGATCAATCCCGTATCGCGGTCGGCAGCCCCTCCAAAGTCGTCCGCGTCTACTCGACCGCTGATGGCTCCGTCCTGCGCGAGATCAAAAAGCACACCGACTGGGTGACCGCGATCGAATTCTCACCCGATGGCGTGCTCCTCGCCAGCGGCGACCGTGCCGGCGGGATCTATGTCTGGGAAGCCCAGAGCGGCAATGAGTTCTTCACACTCAAAGGCCCCGCCGCCATGATCAACGACCTCGGCTGGCGCGACGACGCCAATCTGCTCGGCGTGGCGTCCGAAGACGGCACGCTGCGGCTTTTCGAGATGGAAAACGGCCAGCAGACCAAGTCGTGGGGCGGACACCCCGGCGGTGCCGCGTCGGTGCAATTCGCTCACGATGGCAAGATCGCCAGCACGGGGCGCAACAAGCAGGCCAAGCTCTGGAACCCCGATGGTGGCGAGGTTCAGACCTACGCCACACTCCCCGAACAGGGCCTGCGTGTTGCCATCACCCACGATGGCGGCCGCGTGATCGCGGGCGACTGGGCTGGCAATGTGCATGTCTGGAGCACGAAGGATCAGAAGCAGGTGGGCACGCTGGTCGCCGATCCGCTGCCGGCAGCCGAGCGGCGCAAACAGGCTGAAAAGCAAGTCGCCGAGGCCGAGGCGAAAGCCAAACAGGCAACTGACGCAGCCGTCGCGGCAAAGGCCAACGCGGACAAAGCCTCTGCGGAGATCAGCGGCTTCCAGAAAGCCGTCGAAACTGCAACCGCCGCCAGCAAGGCCGCACAGGACGCCCTCGCGGCGGCGAAAGCGGAAGCTGCCAAGTTGGCCGCGGCATTGGCGACAGCCCAACAGATCGAAGCGGCTGGGGCCGTAGCGCATCAGGCTCTCGCGGAAGCCGCTGGCAAAGTGCAGGAAGCAGCCAAGAAGCAGCCTGAGAACCAGGCCTTAAAAACGCAGGCCGGGAAGATTGCGGAGCTTGCCAAGTCGGCACTCGGAGAAGTCGATGCCGCCAAGACGACGACCGCTGCCGCGACGACGGCTCACGCAGCCGCTGTAGCCAAAACAGCCGCGGCGGAGAAGACTGCAGCAGCCGCAATGGCAGTAATCCCGGTGGCACAGAAGAAAGTCACCGAAGAGCAGGCGGCTCGCAAACCGGTGTTCGATGCCCTGGCTGCCGCTCAAGCCCGCCAGACCACCGCAACCGCGGAACTCGACGCCGCCCGCAAGCTGCTCGAACGCGAGCGAGCCAATGCACCCAAGTAAAACGCGTTTGGTAGCCGCAGGCTTCAGCCTGCGGAGAATCAACTCGGCAGATCGAAGACGAGCAGCGGGTCTTCCTTCAAATCCGCACTCAGTGTGACCGTGAATGTGCTGCCCAAACCAAGATCACTCCGGATCGCCACATCACCGCCGAGGAGCTTGGCGAGTTCCTTCACGATCGATAGCCCAAGCCCGGTTCCGCCCTGCTCGCGCGTCAGCGGGTTACCGCTCTGGCGAAACTTGTCGAAGATCGACTCCTGCTCGTCCGCCGCGATGCCGACGCCGGTGTCGATGATAGTGAACACGGCTTTCCCCTCCGCGACCTCAGCAGCGAGCGTCACGCGGCCGCCCTGCGGCGTGAACTTCACGGCGTTCGACACCAGGTTCGTCAGAATCTGATGCACCTTGCCGGAATCCTGCCGGATCGTCGGAAGCTCGGGCGAACAGTTCATGCGCAGTTCGACGTTCTTCCGCTCCGCCTGTTCGCGGAATAACGTCAGGGCCTGCTCGCAGATCTCGATTGGTTTCAGGTCAACCGGGTGCAGCTTCATGCGGCCCGATTCCATCTTGGCGAGGTCAAGCACGTCGTTCACCAATGCTAACAGTTGCTGCCCGCCGGTCATGATGTTCGCGGCGTAGCGCTGCTGCTTCTCCGTGAGGTTGCCCGCACCTAGCAGAGTCTCGCTGAAGCCGATGATCGAATTCAACGGTGTGCGAAGCTCGTGACTCATCGTGCTGAGGAAGTCCCCTTTGAGCCGGTTCGATTCGTAGAGTGCCATGTTCACGCGGGCAAGTTCATCGACCTTACGGTCGAGGTCGGCGATGAGGTTGCGGTTGCGCTCCTGAAAGCTGGTCAGATTCCGCAGCATACGGTTGAACGCGATGCTCAGATCTTCGAATTCGTCACCGGTCTGGATCTCGCTGCGGACATTGATTTCCCCGGCAGCAATCGCCTCAGCCACTTCTTTGAGGTGCCGCACCGGCTTGACAATCACATAGCGGATGATCAAGTAGCTGCCGGCAAGGATCAGAATGGTGGTACCGATGGCGAACGCAATCAGCAGCGCGCGGTTGAGGTGGAAACCATTTTCGATGAGGTCAGTGGCCATCCGCACCGACACCACGGCCATCAGGTCGCCTTCCTTGAGGTTGGCCTGCGGGTGCGGGACATTGCCCCGGACGTGGCACTCCAGGCAGCGCGCCGTCGCTCGTACCGGGCCGTAGTAGACGTAGGCCTTCTCATCATCGAGCGGCTGATTCCACGACGTGAGTGTGGGATCATCGGTGAATTCTTTCATCGCGGCGATCTCGTTCTCGCCGCTGGTCTGATACTCCGGCCGCGACGGATATGCCGCGATCAGCTTGTAGCGGTAGCCGGTGAGCTTCGCGGGTTGGGCCTCCTCGGCACTCTTGTGAAACTGATCCAGCAACTCGCGGTCGGCGGCATCGAGGTGAATGCGGGCGACCACCGAGGGGACCAGCGTCTGCCCGGTGTTCTGAAGCTGATCGTAGGCGAGTCGCTCCGACTGCCGGGCATAGACGTAGAAGCTGAGCCCCATGAGCAGGATGACACCGCTGCCGAGGAGGTAGCGAGTTTTGCGCTCGAGGCCCGTTTCGCCGAGCAGTCGTTTGAAACCGCGATAGGACATGAAGCGTGTTTACCACAGAGTCCCGGGAGAAGCGACTCCGAATGATTTATGTGGCTCATCCTGGAAGAGCGTACTTGAGGCTTGACGATAAGAGGAGCATGCCGCTTCTGGAAGGTAACCACACCATCTCCAGAGCACGGCATGTCCTCAACACCACTCTATCGCGCGTTCGGCTTCCGGAGCTACCAAG
>JBGSSZ010000257.1:0-2194 GCA_041736785.1 Limnoglobus sp. | reverse complement strand
GGTTGCAGATGCCCGCCGCGGTGCCGGGCACGGCGACGATCATCGGCACCCGCGCGGAATTCTCGAACACGCTCATCTTCTGCCAGAGCCCGTGTTCGCCGAGGTGGTAGCCATGATCGCTGATGAAGACCACCACAGTTTTCTCCTTCAGGCCGAGGCGGTCAAGGGCGTCGAGCACGCGGCCGACCTGGGCATCCATGTGACTGGTCGCGGCGAAGTAGGCCTGGATGGCCTGCTTGCGGATGTCGTCGGTCGTGTTGTCCTGATTTTTGTGTGCGGAGAGAAACGCCGCCGCGGGTCCGGCTGCACGATGGCCTGCCGGCACCTTGGGCAGAGCGATGGACTCTACAGGATAGCTGGCGAACCAGTGCTTGGGCGCGACATATGGCGTGTGCGGGCGGAAGAAGCCGCACGCGAGCAGGAACGGTTCACCACGCTTTGCTTCGAGCAGCTTGATCGTCGCGTCGGCGACCTTGCCATCGGTCATCTCCTCGTCGGTGCCGTCGCTGGCGTACCAACTGAGCGTGCCGCCGTAGCGACCGGAGCCCTTCCCTTTGGGGTTGAGCGTGAAGAGTTTCTCCGCGGCTTCGTCGTCTTTGTCCTGCCCGCGCGGATTGACGACCTGCTGCCAGCTTGGTCCGTCGTCGAGACCGTCGGTGCCGATCTGACCCGGCACGCCGTAGTGGTAGAGTTTGCCGACGCGGGCGACGAAGTAACCCGCCTTCTGAAATGTCTGCCCGAGGCTCTGGGCATTGGGCGTGGTTTTGCGGAACTGCGTGGCGTTCTCGTAGATCTTGATCGTGTCGGGCCGCAACCCGGTCAGGAACGACGCCCGCGACGGATTGCACAGCGGGTACTGACAGTATGCCTTGTCGAACTTCACGCCACGGCTGGCGAGTTTGTCGATCTGCGGTGTCTGGCACTTGCTCCCGTAGCAGGAGAGGGCGTTGTTCGTCAGATCATCACTGACGATCAACAGGACATTCAATTTCTCGGCCGCAAACAACGGAGTCGAAAGCAGCAGCAGCAGGCACGATCGCATAATTCACCAGGGTGATAGTGTGAACGAATACAAGGCAGGCCACAGAGGCAAGATGGTTTTTGCCTCTACTTCTTCTCGACGATCCACACATTGCGATACACCACCGGGTCGCTGTGGTTTTGCAGGAAAATCGCGCCGGGCTCGGGGATTTCCTTAGTGATGCCGCCGCCGGGGGTGTTGTTTTTCAATTCCAATTTGTCGTGGATGACCACGCCGTTGTGCTTGACCGTCACGACGGCGGGCTTCACCTTCTTGCCGTCGGCGAACTGCGCGGCAGTGAAGTCGATGTCGTAGGTCTGCCAGGTCATGGGCGGGAAGCACATGTTGACTTTGGGTGCGGATTCCTTGTAGATGCCGCCGCATTCGTTGTCCTTGCCAGCGAGTCCGAAGCTGTCGAGGACCTGGATTTCGTAGCGGTCCTGGAGGTAGACGCCGCTGTTGCCGCGGGCCTGACCGGTGCTGTTCGGCATCCACGGCAGCCGGAACTCGAGGTGCAGCGTGAACGATTGGAACTTTTGCTTGGTGCGTCCGCCGACGCCGCGGAACTCGCCGTCGGAGAGTTTGACGGTCTTCATGCCGGTCCAGTTCTTGAGGTCTTCGGGTTTGTCGAAGAGGACGATGGCATTCGCGGGAGGTTTGGCGCCGAGCGTGGGGGATTCGCGGTACATACGGTTGGATGGTGCGGTTCTTCCGTTCAGCATGAAATCGAGCTTACCATTCGACAATGAGTAGGTTCCTTTGTTATTTCGGAGCGTAACCACTCCCTCGTTCATTTTGCCCGAATTCGACTTGTTCCGTCGTGCGTTGTCATCGAGTCCGGGCAGTCCTCCATCGAACGTCACAATTTCGAATTCACCACCGCCCCGTGAGATGACCTCTGTTCCAATGCGACTGAGCTCCGATCGTGCACTCTTGGGGATTTGAAGATATTCACCGCTCCAGGCGAAATCCAGATCGTTCTTCAGCTTCGCCGGGTCGCTGATCGCGATCCGCTCCAGCTTCTTCGCATCGGGTTTCTTGTCCTGGGCCACGGCGACCAGCGGAATCAACAGAAGAGGGAGCCAACGCATGACGGGGTCTCGGTGAGTGTTGAAACTGATTGTATCCGTTTAGCCGCGACGCGCGGCGGAGCGCGGCGGAGCGCGGCGGAGC
>JBGSSZ010000244.1:0-11115 GCA_041736785.1 Limnoglobus sp. | reverse complement strand
CGACGCGGTCGCCTTCTTTCAGACGCCGCGTGGGGTCGACGCAGATGCCGCCGCCGAGTTTGACGCGACGACCTTCGATGAGCGTGCGCACCGCGGTCCACGACGGCTGCGATTCATGCAGCCGCGAGCGCAGCACCTTGGCCAGCGTGTGCCCGGCTTCCGGGGAGATGACATGAAACACGATTGTCATTTCGCGTCGAGCAGATTGAGTGCGGCGAGGCTCATGGCCTTCACGCCCGCCGTGATGGAGGGCTCCGCAACCGGCGCGTAGCCGTCGCTGTGCAGGCTCGGCAGCGGACTATTGACATTGGCCATCCGCTCCTCGCCAATGGTGCCGAGGAAGAACATGCAGATCGGAATGCCCGTGTGACCGTAGCGACCGAAGTCCTCGCCACCCATCACGGGCGGGCGGGCCTTGACCATATCCTCGGGCAGATACTCGCGCAGCAGGCTCATTGTTTTTTTCGTCAGTGCGGGATCGTTCACCGTCGCGGGGGTGAACTCCTCGAGCCGCACCTTGACCGCGGGCTCCGGGGCCCGCATGCCTACTGCAGCGGCTTTCACAATCCGCTCGATCGACTTGAGAATCTGATCGCGGGTCTTGTCGTTCAAGCTCCGCACGGTGAGTTGCAGCTTGACTTCGCTGGGGATGATGTTGTGCTTGGTGCCGCCGTGGATGGAGCCGACGGTCACCACTCCCGGCTCGCCGGGCTTGAGTTCGCGGCTGACAATCGTCTGCAGGTCGAGCACAATCTTCGCAGCGAGCACAATGGGATCGACGCACGACTCCGGCGACGAGCCGTGCCCGCCGACGCCCTTCACGATCACATCGACGCTGTCGACGTTGGCCATCGCGGTTCCCTCGGTGTAGAGGATTTTGCCCGCGGGCTCCTGAGCGTGGACGTGGAACGCAAGGCAGGCATCAGGCTTCGGGAAGCGTTTGAAGAGTCCGTCAGCAAGCATGGCATTGGCACCGGCGCCAATTTCCTCGCCCGGCTGCATGATGAGCACGAGCGTGCCACTCCATTTGTCTTTCAGGGCCGCGAGCGTGCGGGCGGTGCCGACGAGCGAGGTCATGTGGATGTCGTGGCCGCAGGCGTGCATGGTGGGCACGAGGTTGCCGTTGCGGTCTTTCATGGTCTTCATACTGGCGTATTTCAGGCCGGTCTGTTCCTTGACGGGCAGGCCGTCCATGTCGGCACGCAGCAACAGGGTGGGGCCGGGGCCATTCTTCATCACGCCAACGACGCCGGTGCCGCCGACTTTCTGAGTCACTTCGTAGCCGGCTTTGCGGAGTTCGTCTGCCATGCGGGCCGCTGTCTCCACCTCCACCATCGACACTTCCGGGTTGGCGTGCAGGTGCTCGTAGAGCTTGATGAGGTCGGGCATCTCCGCGGCGATCTTCGCATCCACCGCGGCCGCGTGTTTCTTGACCACGCTCTCCGCTGCGGGCTGCGACGCACTGACCAGGAAGGGAGCCAAGGCAAGAATGGCAACAATTCGCAGCATGATGTCAACCCCTGTGATGGGTCTGTTGTACATCCTAAACCGCGAACGTCTGAAACGTCTCCTGCACCGCAGCCGGGGTCAGCACGACCTCCGGCTTACCCTGCGTCACGATCACCCCGTTTTTCAGGCAGAGCACCTCGTGCGCCAGTTTCCGTACCGTCGGCAGGTCGTGGCTCACCAGGGCCACCGTCACGCCGCTCTCGCGATTGATCTCGGCAATCAGATCGTAAAAGCTTTGCTGATCCTTGAAATCAATCCCCGCGGCAGGTTCATCGAGCAGGAGCAGTTCGGGCATCGGTTCGAGCGCGAGCGCCAGCAGCACGCGCTGCATCTGGCCACCGCTCAAGCCTTCGAGTGGCACATCCAGTCGGCTTGTCACGCCGACGCGTTCTAGCACCGGGGTAATGCGGGCGAGCACGGCCTTGGACACACCGAAGATCAGCGGCCGCCGCTGGTGGGTGATGCCGATCAGATCGCGGACGGTGAGCGGAAACGAGCCCTCGGGCAGCAGCTTCTGCGGGACGTAGCCGACGTGATCGGGCCGCGGGTGAGTGTGGTCCTCCCCGCAGGCGAATGTGATGCTGCCGGTGAACTTGAACTCGCCGACGAGAGTGCGGAGGAGCGTGGATTTCCCGCAGCCGTTGAGACCCACGATGGCGGTGATTTTGCCGTTGGCGAGGTCGCAGTCGAGGTCGTTGAGGATGAGTTTGTTGCCGCGGGCCACGCGGAGCTTGCGGATCGTGACCAGTGGCGGCAGCAGGACTTCGAGTGATTTCATGATGGTGTTATTTCAGTGCTCCCGCGAGTGCGGTCAGATTCGCACGCATTTTCGTCTCGTACCAGTCGGGACCGAACTCTGCTTCCGTCGCGGTCTCGAGCGGATCGATCACCACGATCACCGGATCGAGGCCGCGTTTCTTGAGCTCGTCGAAAAGCACCTTCGCACTGGTGTCGGCTCCGAACTGCGGCTCAACCGCGATCACGCGCACGTTCTCCGCCACGCATTTGTCGATGATCTCCTTGAGGTGCTTCGCCGTCGGCTCCTGCCCGGGCACCTCCTGAATCGGGTCGATCAATTTTAAATCGAAGCTCTTTGCGAAATAGGCCAGTGAGCCGTGAAACGGCAGGATCGTGCGATCTTTCTTGTCCTTCAGCATGGCCTTGCCGTCGGCTTGGAGCTTGTCCAACTTGGCCATGTATTCCGCAGCCCGCGGTGGATGCACATATTGCTTGTCCAACTCTTTGCGTTGCTGTTCCATCACTTTGCCCATCCCTTCGATCATGTTCTTGGCCTGCGGGATGCCGAGCCAGACGTGGCCGTCGATGTCGGTGTGGACGTGGCCTTCTTCGTGCTTGTGATCCTCATCGTCTTCGAGGCAGCAGCCGCAGACGCCTTCGAGGAGCATGTTTTTCGGGATGCCGTCGCCGAGCTTGACGATGATGGGTTTGCCTTTGCTGAAGCTACTGGTGAGTTTGCTCACAAGTCTGCTGTCGACCTTGAGCCCGTTCGCGAACAGCACGTCGGATTTCGCCAGCATGGTCGCCTGGCCGGTGGGGATGCTGGCGTCGTGCGGGCCCTGCGTGCTGAGGATGCTGCGGACGTCCGCATTGTCGCCGGCAACGTTGAGCGCGAAGCAGTGGATCGGTGCGAACGTCGTCGCCACTCTCAGCTTGGTCGTGCCATTCCAGGGGTCGGGCTGTGACCCATTGCAGCCGGCAAACGCGATCGCGACCAGGAACAACAAAATACGAGCAGTCATGCGAACGCTCCCCAGTGGATAACTTTATTATACGCGATTGTATTTAGCTGGGAAGTGGAATGTTGCTCCGAGCCGCTTCGTCTGCGAGCAGCGACCAGGTGCCGTCGGGGATCTCGATGCCATGCTGGCTGCGGTGGCTGCGGGTGTTTCGCTCGGGGTCGCCGGGGAGCGTGATGGCACCGACTCCCGCAACGGTGGGGCAGCTTCTCACAAACGCGGCGAGTTCGGTCGTGGCTTGCAGGAAACATTCGCGACCGCCGAATGCGGCGGGATCGAAGAGTGTGAAGACCGCGGCATTGCCGATCCCGCCCATGGGTGCAGCCGGATTGCTGCACGCTCCGCCGCTGAGTCCGCCGGCAAGCATGTCGAGCAGCAGACCCAAGCCAAAGCCCTTGTACGCCTGGCTGCCGCCGAAGGGCAAAATCGTCCCGCGAGGCTCGGTGTAGAGCACACTGGCATCGGTCGTCGCCGCACCATTCGAGTCGATGAGCCAACCTTCGGGAGTGGGTTGACCGTTTTGAAAGTGAACGCGGACTTTTCCCTCGGCGGCAACACTGGTGCCGAAATCGAGGACGACGGGTTCGCTGGCTGTGGGCACGCCAAGGCAGATGGGATTGGTGCTGATGCGGCCTTCGGTGCCGCCCGGTGGGGCGACGCGTCGACCCGCACCGTGGGTGTTGACTGTCGCAAAAAGTGCGAGACCTTCGCGGGCAGCACGCTCGGCATAGTCGCCAAGCCGGCCCGTGTGACCGCACGAGCGAATGCTGCCGCAGGCGACGCCGAGTGTCCTGGCCTTGGTCAGCAACTTGTCGAGCAAGCGGTTGACTACGACCTGCCCGAGCCCCCAACCGCCGTCGATGGCGAGCACCGCGGGAGTTTCGTTGAGGGTCGTGAGCTTCGTGACTGGGCTGTACTTGCCGTCGCGCAGGAAACCGCAGTATTGCGGGATACGGAGAATGCCGTGTGAGTCGTGGCCGCAGAGGTTGGCGAGCACCACATGCTCCGCGACCACTCGGGCATCCCGGTCCGGCACCTGCGATGATTCCAATAGCTGTGCCGCGAAGTCTACCAGCGATGGTGCAGCGAGCGTGAGCATGCGGTCTTGATATTCAAGACACGACGCTTCAGCGAAGCGTCGCTAAAATGAACCCCACACCCTGGACGCCCCACCATGGACTATTTTCTAAACACCGCTTCCGCAGTCGCCGGCGATCGCTCCGGCGACATCCACACCCTCGGCAGTGCCAAATCGCATATCGAGGTCTGGCCTTTCCTCGGCTTCAACTGCCTCCGCTGGCAAGTTGATGGCGACGAGGTTCTCTATCGGGCACCGGACTGGGAGCAGAATCCCATTCCCACACGTAGCGGGCATCCGATCTTGTTCCCGTTTCCAAATCGCCTGCGGCATGGGAAGTTCAGCTTCGGTGGACGCGAGTATCAATTGCCGCTGAACGAAACCAGCGGCCTGCATGCCATCCACGGCTTCACACCAAAAAACGTGTGGCGTATGGTTGATGGCGGGACCGGCAGCGATCACGCCTGGCTGACGGGTGAATTCTGCATCTCGCAGGACCTGCCGCAGTGCCGCGAGTGCTGGCCCGCCGACGCCCGGATTCGGCTGACCTATCGCGTGTTCGCCGATCGCCTGCGCGTCGAGACTCAGATCGATGCCGTCGATGGCAAGGCGATGCCCTTCGGCCTCGGCTTCCACCCGTACTTCGCAGCCGATCTGAGCCCCGGTGTGCAGCCCAAGTGCGAACTGCACAGCCGGGCCCGCAAGCAGTGGGAACTCGACGGCACGTTCCCTACAGGCAGGACCCAGAGCGAATCCCGCTTCAGCGACTTCGCTCCGATCGGAGAAACCGTGTTGGACAGTCTCTTCGGCGACCTTGCCTCCACTGATCCGATGGCCGAACTGCGCATTCCCCGCTACACGCTCTCGGTCCACACGGACGACAGCTTCCGCGAGCTGTTGCTCTTCACGCCGCCGCACCGTCATGCCATCGCGATTGAGCCTTATACTTGCACGACCAACGCTGCCAATCTCGAATCTGAAGGCGTGGATTCGGGCTGGCGTGTTCTGGCAGCGGGCGAAGTTTATTCTACTGCGGTGGAATATCGACTCCGACCGACACTCTAAGCATCAGTTGAGTTGCACGATCGTTAAAACCGCACTAGGCTTGGGCTGCCCTTAATTCCGCGCCACGCACGGGACGCTCATGGCTTGGCCCACACTTTCGACGCGAATCCGCACCCCGGATCGGACTCCGCCCCCAGCACCGGGAGCGGCGTGGATCGGCAAAAAGGCGCTTGGTCGCTACGAGATCGTCAAGTTTCTCGCCGAGGGAAGCAACGGCGAAGTGTTTCTCGCCCGCCCGCCGGGAGCGCGGCCCGATCAGTTCGTCGTCGTCAAGCGGGTCAAGGAAGCCCTGCTGCAGAACCCGAAGTTCCGCCAGTTTTTCGACAGCGAAGTCCAGTCGATGAAGCGCTTCGATCACCCCTACGTGGTGAAGTTGATCGACGCGACACTCACCGATCCGATCGGTCCCTGCATCATTCTCGAATACATCCATGGCTACACGCTCGAAGCCATCATGATGAAGTATCCGCGCTGGTATCCGGAGCGAATGGCGAAGTTGGTCGGGATGCTCTGCCATGCGCTGCAGGCGTCGCATGATGCGGGGATCATGCACCGCGACATGAAGCCGGCCAACATCATGGTGACGGGGTTCAACACACCCGAGGAATCGGTGAAGGTGATGGACTTCGGGTTCGCGGGTTTCACCGCACGACCGCATGTGCAACTGGCCGAGTTGACAGGCATTGGCCCAGTCTCGTGCTGCGGCACACCGGCGTACGTCAGCCCGGAGATGGTCCGCGGCGACGCGGTCGATGGTCGGGCCGACCTCTACGGCATGGGGGCCATCTTTTACGAAATGCTGGCGGGCCGACTGCCGTTTGAGATGCCGACCGTCGAAGAGATCATGGCCGCGCACGTGAAGACGGCGCCGCCGGCGTTTTATCGACTCGGTATCAAGGATGTCCCACCCGCTGTCGAGAGTGTCATCCAACTTTCGCTCGCCAAATATCCGGCAGAGCGGCATCAGTGTGCCCGCGATTTCGCGATCCACTTCGGTCAGGCGATCGGTTTGCCCGATCTTTGGCACGACACCGCTCCCGCGGGCTACGTGCCCCGCGAAGCTCCAAAAAGCGAACGACTGATCGTCGATCAGAGAGTGATCCCGGCCAAGCCCGGTTCGGAACAGGACAAGTTCACGTTTTACGACAACTTCGAAGCCGCGATGTCGCCCAAGATGGCTGCCGTCAAACTGCGGGGGTTCGTTGACGACGTCGGCGGGACCGTGGTCGACAGTGACCCCGGTGTGATCCGCATGCGCGTCGATCTGCCCGAAGGCTATCAGGAACGGCACACCACCCGCAGCGGGGTGTTCGCCTGGATCAACGCCATCCGCAAGACCACGCCGGAGAACGGCCAGGAGCCGATCGAAGTGACCATGCAGATGCAGAAGCTCGAACTGGAACAGGTCGGCGTCTTCGTCTCGTTCTCGCCCATGAAAGAATTCATGCCGACAGACTTGGGTATCTGGCAGAACCGCTGCGAACACTTCTACAACTTGCTGCGAGCCTACCTCATGGCCTCCTGAACCGTAGTTTAACGGTTCCACCGGAGCGGCTCGGAATGGCCTTGCCTCAAGTTCGACTCAAGATCGAACGCAAATCCTCGCACCCTTGGATTTTTCAGAAGATGGTGGAGCGCCCCGCTGAGCGACTTCCGCCGGGCAGCGTTGTGGACATCCTCGACCGCGGCGGACCCTGGGTCGCACGCGGGTTCTACAACGGTCACTCCCGCATCACACTGCGGGTGCTCACGACCGACGCCGACGAACCGATCGACGTGGAATTCTTCCGTAAGCGACTGGCACTCGCGATCGCCCTTCGTCGCGACATTCTCAAGCTCGACGCCGTCACCAATGCCTATCGACTGGTGCATTCCGAAGCCGATGGCCTGAGCGGGTTGGTCGTCGATCGCTTCGGCGGCACCATCGTTATCGAGTTTTTCGCCGCGGGCATGATCCGCTTCCGAAAAGTGATTCAAGAGGTGCTGGAGGAGCACTTCCCCGGATCGAAATTTTACTGGTTCGCGGAGGAGCACGTCGGCAAGCAGGAATCGATCGACTGCCGCAGCCCAGAACCGCCTGCCCCGGAAATCATCGAAGAGCACGGCGTCAAGTTCCGCGTCGCGGCCGGCAGTCGGCACAAAACCGGTTTCTTCGTCGATCAGCGGGACAATCGTAAATTCCTCAGCGAGTTCTGCCACGGTCGCCGTGTGCTTGATCTCTGCTGCAACACCGGCGGCTTCGGCGTCTATGCCAAAGCCCGCGGCAACGCCGCCGAAACAGTCGGAGTCGATCTCGATGAACAGGTCCTCGAACTCGCCAAACAGAACGCCAAGCTGAACAACGCGACGATCCGCTTCGTGCAGGCCGATCTTTTCACCTGGCTGCGGGACGTGATCCCAAACGGCGAACGCTTCGATGTCGTCGTGCTCGACCCTGCGAAGTTGACCCGCGACCGCGACGACGTGCTCGGAGCCTTGAAGAAATACACTGACATGAACCGCCTCGCGATGCATGCAGTGAATCCCGGCGGCATCCTGCTCACCTGCTCCTGCACCGGGCTCGTGAGCGAGGCCGACTTTCTGGAAATGCTCCGCCGGGCCGCGTGGCAGGCCAATCGGCAGGTTCAGATCTTCCGCGTCAGCGGTGCCGGCGGCGATCATCCGTTCTTCGCTCATGTGGTCGAAGGGCGTTATCTCAAGGCCGTCTTCTGCCGCGTTCTCTAGAGCAACACAATGATCGAACGAACTGCCGGCCTTCTGCTTCACCCCACGAGTCTGCCCGGCCCTTTCGGCATCGGCGATCTCGGACCGATGGCCTACCGCTGGGTCGATACCCTCGCCGCCATGAAACAGTCGTGGTGGCAGATCCTGCCACTCGGCCCCACAGGTTTCGGCGACTCCCCGTATCAGAGCTACTCCGCCTTTGCCGGCAGTGTGCTGCTACTGAGCCCGGAAAAGCTGATCGAGTTTGGCTTGCTGCCGAAGGACTTCGCTCCGCCGCACGCCTTTGATCCCCATCGCGTTGATTTCGACCTGGTGACACCATTCAAGCTCGCGATGCTACGGCAGGCGTGGGAACAGTTTCGTGCCGGTCACTCGATTGTGCCGCAATCGGAGTTCGACGCCTACTGTCAACGCGAAGCAGGCTGGCTCGACGACTATGCCCTGTTCATGTCGATCCGCACCGAGCTCAGCGGTTCTTCACTCGGGATCTGGCCGAAGGAACTGCGTACGCGTCAGCCCGAGGCCCTCGCGGCCATGGAGCAGAAGTTGGCGGCGGAGATCCTGCAGCAGAAATTCGGCCAGTTCCTGTTTGACCAGCAATGGACGCGCCTTCGGGAGTATGCCGCGAGCAAGCAGATCCGCCTGATCGGCGACATCCCGATCTTCGTCTCTGCCGACTCCGCGGACGTGTGGGCGAATCCGTCACAGTTTCTGCTCGACGAAGACGGGCATCCGACAGTCGTGGCCGGTGTCCCTCCCGACTACTTCAGCGAAGATGGCCAGCACTGGGGTAACCCGCTTTACAACTGGCCCGCCATGGCCGCAGATGGCTACCGCTGGTGGATCGCCCGCGTGCGGGCGGCGCTGCGGCAGGTCGATCTCATCCGCTTTGATCATTTCCGCGGCTTTGTGCAAGCTTGGAACATCCCCGCCGGCGAGACCACAGCCCGCAACGGAGCCTGGGTCGATGGTCCGGGTCGAGTGCTTTTCGATGCGATCAGCTCTGCCGTGGGTGGCCTACCGTTATTGGCCGAGGATCTCGGATTGATCACGCCGGATGTCATCGCACTGCGGCAGGAACTCGGTCTGCCGGGCATGCGCGTCCTGCAGTTCATGCTCGGCGAGCCCGACAACTTCTATCAGCCACACAACTACGACCCCAACACCGCTTGCTATACCGGCACGCACGACAACGACACCAGCGCCGGGTGGTACGCCCTGCTGAGCGACAAGGAACGCTACGAACTCGCAGAATACGTGGGGCACAAAGTGACGAACCCGGCACGAGAACTGATCCGCATGGCGTGGGGCAGTGTCGCCGCGCTCGCGATCGCGCCACTGCAGGATGTGTTCGCCCTCGGCAGCGAAGCACGCATGAACGTCCCCGGTCAGCCTTCCGGTAACTGGCAGTGGCGCTTCCGCAGCGAGCAGTTCAACGCCGAGATCATCAAGTGGATGGCGCAGATCACGGCACGGTATGCGCGAGTCATGGAACCTGCCGACAGTCAACTGCCGTAGGCGTCCTTCCATTCCTCATACCACGCCATCTGGATCGCTTCGAGGGCTTTCTCGTTCGAGTCCGCGGGCGTGCCCTTGAAGTCTTCGAGGTCGAGTACCCACTTGTGCATGTCGGTGAAGCGCACGGTCAGCGGGTCGAGGTTGTCGTATTTCTCGAAGAGCATCTCGCCGATTTCGCGATAGTCCTGCCAGGTCATGCGGGGCTCCTCAAAAGACGTTCATGAGTCGGAGATAATAAGCGACGCCAACAACGGTGATGAGTGTGATGAGCACGATCTGCCATTGATGAAATCGCATATGTCCCTGTTCCCACGCGGGATTGGGCTGGTCGTCGGGCAGCATCGTCGTGCCGCACTCGAGACAGGCACCCGGGTCGGGGCTTTCATAGGCGCACTTCGGGCAATACATGATCCACTCCTTTGTCAATGAACAGCCGACGGGACATCGTCTTCACTGCGGCCCTCGAGCAGTGCTTTCACGGTCGCGTTCATCAGTCGCTCGGCCAACGGAGCCGTGACCGCCCCGAACGCGGCACTTGCGTCCTGGAGGGTATCGACGCTCTCCGACGCCATCGCAGCAGTGAGGCTGGCAGTCGCGGCATCGAGACCCGAACGCTCCTCGGCTGTGAGTGTCAGTTTCTCCCGGGCTTTCACCATGTGCCGCAGGTCGGCATCGGCTTTAGTCTTGAGCTCGATGAGTCGTCGTGCTGAGAAGTCGTCGCGGGCGTGCTCGACGCTCTCGAGTACGAGTCGCTCGACTTCGTCATCGCTCAAACCGTGGCTGGCTTTCACTTCCACGCTGGCCTGCGTACCGCTGCGGCGTTCGACCGCACTCACCTTGAGCATACCATTGGCATCGACGAGGAACGTGACATCCACCTGAGCCATCTGGGCCGGCATCGGCGGAATGCCCGCCAGCTTGAACTCGCCCAGCTTGCGGCTGTCCTTCGCAAGCTCCCGCTCACCCTGATAGATCGTCAACAGAATCGCGGTCTGGTTGTCGGCGAATGTCGTGTAGCGGACTGTTTCCTGACAGGGCACGGTGCTGTTGCGATGGATGATCTTGTCGACGGCACCACCGAGGGTTTCGATACCGAGCGAGAGCGGCACGACATCGAGCAGCAACAGTGAGCGACGACCGCTGGTGAGAATGTCCGCCTGGATTGCGGCTCCGAGTGCGACAACTTCATCCGGGTCAATGTCGGCGTGGGCTTCGCGCTTGAAGAGTTCCTGCACGCGCTGCCGCACCAGCGGGACCCGCGTGCTGCCGCCGACGAGCACCACATGATCGATATCGGCCGGCGTCAGCTTCGCATCCTTGAGCGCAGCCTGACTGCGGGCGATTGTCTTGTCGACGAGCGGCGCGATCAGGGCTTCGAACGCTTGTCGCGTGAGGGTGGCTCCTGCAAAAGTCGTGGAGTCCGAATGCGTCAACTCGATCTTGGCACGTTCGGCGGCTTCGCGG
>JBGSSZ010000233.1:0-16239 GCA_041736785.1 Limnoglobus sp. | reverse complement strand
CGTGACCGACGCGCTCGAGATGGTGGGCCTGGCAGGGATGGAGTCGCGCACGCCGCACAAGCTCTCCGGCGGTCAGAAACGCCGGGCGGCGCTGGCGACTGTGCTGGCCATGAAGCCAGGCGTGCTGCTCTTCGACGAGCCGACGATGTTCCTCGACCCCCGCGGCCGCCGCGAGCTCATCGAATCGATCAAGCGTCTCCCCGGCACCAAGCTCATCGCCACCCACGATCTCGATTTCGTGCTCGATGTCTGCAGTCGCGCGATTGTGATCGACGACGGTCAGATCCTCGCCGACGGCGACGCGAAATCGATCCTCGCCAACGAAGCTCTGCTCATGCCCCACGGCCTGGAAGTGCCATATCGGCTGCGGAATTCCCAATATGAGCCGGAAGCGTAGGCGACGGGGTTTGGTTTTCGACGCAGAACTACACCCGTCGCTCGTAACGTTAAGAACTACACCCGTCGCTGACGCGTCCGGCTCGTAAGCTATGCCCATGCCCAAAGCAAAAAACGCGTCAAGTGTCGTCGCCTTCACCGACATGCCGAACATCGGCAAAGCGATGGCGGGCGACTTCGCGCTGATGGGGATTGCCGCCCCGCAGGACCTGGCTGGTCGCGATCCGTATGTGTTGTTTGAACAGCTTTGCAAGCTGACGAAGTCCCGGCAGGATCCCTGCGTGCTCGACACGTTCATCGCGGCGGTGCGGTTCATGGAGGGCTCGCCTCCGCTGCCGTGGTGGCACTACACGCCCGAGCGGAAAGCGGAGCTTCTCGCACGTGCGACTGCAGATCGAAATCGCGGATCAGTGTGTCCAGCCGCGGCGAAAGCGCCTCGTAACCGCTCCGGGTCGCGGTGAGCGTGATCTCGACCGCGTCACAGTCCGCTTCGACAGGCACCTCTTCCGGCACCAGCGTGAGCGCTTTGATCGTGGCGAGCGTGAAGCCGGTGGCTTCGAGCATCGGCACATCCCCGAACGTGGTCAGCACCTCGGCCAGCTTCACCGGGTCGTAGCGGCCCTGCGCTTCGAGATTGTTCAACACTACGTTCAGGGCTTTCTCCTCAGCGTCACTCAGGCTGACGACCGACACTGGCACGTCGGCCACGCCGAGGTCGTGGAGAATCCGTAGTCGCAGGTGGCCGCCGACCACGTGCCCGGTCCGCTGGTTCCAGATCAGCGGCTCGACGAGGCCGAAGGTTTCGAGGCTCGCCTTCAGCTTGGCGTAAGCCTTTTTGGAGACGGTCCGCGGGTTGTAGCTGGCGGGGAGCAGGTCGGCGATCGGCAGGGTGCGCAGTTCGAGAGGGTTCACGGCAGGCTCCGCTAGTGATAATGTGTACACTTTCGTATGCGATGCGTTTTAGTCAAACAGTGAGGAGGATTTTTTGTGGATTTGTCGATGCCGATACTGGCTGCGGTCGGGCCGCAGATCAATTTTGTCGCGCTCGCGCCCTTCGGTCTGCTGCTCGCCGCCATCGCGCTGCTGCCGCTGATACTCGGCGAGTGGTGGCACAAGAACCGCAACAAGGCCATCTTCGCATTCCTGGTCGGCGCGCCGATCGCCATCTATCTCTGGTCGCTGCCCAAGGGGACCGAAGCGCTCTGGCACGGCTTCGAGGAGTATGTGCAGTTCATCGCGCTAATCTTCTCGCTCTATGTGATTGCAGGCGGGATCGTGCTGACCGGCGACTTGAACGCCACGCCGCGGATCAATCTCGGCTACCTCGCCGTCGGGGCACTGATTGCGAACATCATTGGGACGACTGGCGCGAGCATGCTGCTGATCCGCCCGCTGCTGCGGACCAATCGCGACCGCCACAACAAGAGTCATCTGCCGATCTTCTTCATCCTGATCGTGAGCAACTGCGGCGGGCTACTCACGCCGCTCGGCGATCCGCCGCTCTTCATGGGTTTCCTCCGCGGCGTTGACTTCTGGTGGAACCTGCGACTCGCTCCGCAGTGGTTTCTGGTCAATGGCTACCTGCTGGCGCTCTTCTATGTCTGGGACTACCGTGCCTATGCTCGCGAGACGCCCCGCGACCGCCGGGAAGAGGAGCGACACGTCCACCCGCTGGGGGTCTACGGCTGGAAGCTGAATGGCTTTCTGATGCTCTGCATCGTCGGGGCAGTGATCGCCAAGAAGGACATGACCGTGTTCCCGGTCAGCGAATTGATCATGCTCGCCTGTGCGATCGTCTCGTGGGTCTTCACACCGCAATCGGTGCGGGCGGGAAATCATTACTCCTGGCAGCCAATCATTGAAGTAGCCGTGCTCTTCGCGGCGATTTTCACCACCATGATCCCCGTACTGGTGACGCTGACGCAGCACGGCAAAGGCGTTCACCTGACGAACGGGTGGGAGTATTTCTGGCTCACGGGTCTGTTCTCCAGCGGGCTCGACAACGCGCCGACCTACATGGCGATGGCGAATCTGGCGGCGGTGAGCAACAACTGCGACGGCCTGCGCGAGCTCAGTCTGCAGCGGCCCGAACTGCTGGCCGCGGTGAGTTGCGGTGCCGTGTTCATGGGTGCCAACAGCTACATCGGCAACGGCCCGAACTTCATGGTGAAAGCCATCGCGGATCACAGCGGTTATCACATGCCGAGCTTTTTCGGTTATGTGCTGATGGCCGGGGCGATCCTGATGCCGGTCTACCTGCTCGCGACGCTCCTCTTTTTCATTTAGACGACAATGGCACACGAACTCTATCGCAGTGCGATGCCGGTTTCGGGGGACGAGCTCTACGCCTGGCACGCGCGGCCCGGTGCGTTCGGCCGGCTCACACCACCATGGGAAGACGCGGAACTGACCCACGCCACGGGCCTCTGGGGCGAGGGCATCCGCTGGACCATTCGCACGCGGTTGCTGGGGCCAGTGAAGACTAACTGGGTCGCTGAGCACTTCGATGTGGTGCCTGGTCGCCAGTTCTGCGATCGCCAGTTGAAAGGCCCGTTCGCCCGCTGGGAGCACACGCACCGCTTCATCCCCGAGGGCGAAACCTCCATCCTCGAAGACGCGATCGACTACACTCCGCCGCTGCATTTGCCCGTGAGCTTCATCATCCGGGATCGGCTCAAGGCGATGTTCGACTATCGCCATGCGATCACGCGCGAGGACCTGCGCCGCCACGCGCACTTTCAATCGCGGCCGCGGCTGAGCGTGGCCGTCACCGGTAGCAGCGGGCTGATCGGCAGCGAAGTCGTGAACTTTCTCACCAGCGGCGGCCACCGCGTGAAGCGATTGGTTCGTGGCGAAGCCAAGCCCAAATTCGACGATGGCACTCTATGGCAATCGTGGACACCAAAGGAGCCTCTGCCGGCGGGGGCACTGTCGGGCGTCGATGCGTTGATTCACCTGGCTGGCGACAACATCGCGTCGGGCCGCTGGACTGATGCCAAGAAAGCGAAGATCCGCGACAGCCGCATCATCCCCACGCGGCACCTCGCGGCTGCAGTCGAGCGCGACGGCGTGAAAGTGTTTCTCAGCGGCTCCGCCGTCGGCGGCTACGGCGACCGCGGCGACGAACTCCTCACCGAAGACTCCGCTCTCGGCAGCGGGTTTCTCGCCGAGGTCTGCCGCGAGTGGGAAGAGGCTTCACAGTGCCGTGCCCGCGTCGTCAACCTCCGCACGGGCATCGTGCTCTCGCCCAAAGCCGGTGCACTGGCGAAGCAGCTACCGGCGTTTCGACTCGGACAAGGCGCGGTGCTGGGCTCGGGCACGCAGTACACACCCTGGATCGACATCAACGACATGGTCTACGCGATTCATCATTTGCTGATGTCGGACGTGAGAGGCCCGGTGAATCTCTGCTCGCCGAGCCCCGTGACGAACCGCGTGTTTGGCCGTGTGCTGGCTCGGGTGCTGCGACGGCCATACCTGCTGACGGTGCCGCCGTTCGCGCTGCGATTGCTGTTCGGAGAGTTGGCCGACGCGGCACTGCTCGCCAGCACCCAGGCAGTGCCGGCGAAGCTGCAAGCGGATGGGTTTGAGTTTATGAACGCCGAACTGGAGCCATCACTGCGGATGCTCCTTGGTAGGTCGTGCTGAGGCTTTTCGAGGCACGACAACCGCTGCTACTTGCTGTTGGGCAGAATCTCGCCCGGGATCTCGGCTTTCTTCAGCGGCGGCAGAGTCTTCCGCGGTGCGATTGTCATCGGAGCGGCATACTTGGGCGAGTCATCCCGCAGGCAAATAAACAGACCGCCATCGCTCGCCAGGAAAATGCGATCGGTCTCTTCGTTGGTGATGTTCACGGTGAACGCGGGCAGGTCGGCGGTTGCCAGCGGATACGCCTGCTTGGTTCCCACGTTGTTGACCATGTTTTGATTGTAGACGTAGATGCGACCGTGCGAGTCGGCGGCGTAGAGGTGTTCCTCGTTGAGAGCCAGCAGGCGATCGCTGCGGTTCTCGGAGCGCCAGACCACTTCGCCACTGATGCGGTCGACGCGGGCGATGCCGGAGTTGGTACCCGGCTGATAGATGGCGTTCTTCGTCGGTACGGGGCTGGCATTCATCAGCCCGCCCACATTCGATTTCCAGAAGGTGCGCACAGTGCGGGCCGAACCGCCATTGAGATCCACGGCTGTCAGATAGCCATCCGACTGCGGCATGTAGCCAATGTCTTCCGCCTGGCCTGGCTGCGCGGTCAGCTGAGCGCTCAACCGTGCATCCACCTGGGTCTGACCCTGGTCGCGGGTCAGCGACACCACGATCGGCGTGTAGGTGAAGGCCCAGATCCGATCGCGGCTGATCAGCGGAGTGTAGGTCAGTGGCACGGTCGAGCCATAGATCCAGCGCATTTCCAGCTGGATACCCCGCGGACGCAGGCTCGTGCTTTCATACAGGCTCGCCAGCGACGGTGGAATCACCGCGATCGACGGCGAACGCTGGGCGTTCTTCGATGTGGGATCCATGAGGTGATACGGCTGCCGCAGACTCGACACCACGTTCAGCGACGGGCTCGGAATCAGGTAGCGGCCACGATCATCGAACGACGAAAACGGCGGTCGCAGCGTGGCGACCACGGAGAGCGACGCCGTGCGCTGGGTGCTGCCGAAGCTCCCTGCCGGCTCAGCAGTCAGCCGGATGTGGCGCTGCTCGAACTGCTCGGGAGGAAGATTGAAATTTCGCGAGGTGCTGGGGTAGCGGCCCGCGACCACATCTGCCGGATTGCGCAGCCCCGGTGCGAGGACCGAAGTATCGCGGATGCGGCCCGCGGCTTTGATCAGGCGCGGATCGGGCTGTGTCAGTCCTGGAGGGATGATGAACGCACCCAGGCGATTGCCAATCATCGAGCAGTAGATGTAGGAGTCATCGGCGATGGGTGGCCCGCTCGGTGCGAGCGGCAGATTCTGAGCGAAATCGAGCACGCCCGTCACGCGCTGGATGCCATACAGCTTCACGACGCTGTAGGCAAAGACGTACTGATCGTTCCATCCGACGGCGAAGGGCGTAGTGTCGGCCGTGTCGTAGCGGAAGGTCCACTGTCGTTCGCCGGTGGCCGCATCGAAAGCCACGAGCAGGCCGCGCTTGGTCTGCACAAAGATCTGCCGCGTGTCGGCGATCTGCACGGTAGCGATGCCGTCGCGTTCACCGTTGAGGGGCACGGCGTTGACCCACACGGTCCGCAGCCCGAGCCGGTCCAGCGTCGCCGGGCTCGGCGGTTCCGCGGTCTGAGCCAGCAGCGTCGAGGCAGTCAAAAGCAGGGCCGACAGACAGCGCATGGGACGGTACTCCGCGGAAAACGATCTCCCTCATAGTACCACCATTTCCCGACTGGCGTTGGCAGCCGCAGCCGAGCTTTTCCGCAAAGTGGAGCAATCCCGCAGGTTGTAGCGGTGATCAGGAATGGCGCAGGGCTTCGATCGGGTCGAGCCGTGCGGCCCGTCGTGCGGGGTAGAGCCCTGAGACGAGCCCTACCAGCACAGAGACGCCGAACGCCACCGCCAGCGACCACGGCTTCACCACGGTGGGGATGTCGACGAGATTGCGCATTGCGATCGACAGGCCGTAGCCGAGTGCGAGGCCGATGAGCCCGCCGCCGCAACTCAGCACGAGCGTCTCCACGAGGAACTGACTGGCGATATCGCGGCGTTTGGCCCCCATGGCCCGGCGGACGCCGATCTCGCGGGTCCGCTCGGTCACGCTGGCCAGCATGATGTTCATGATGCCGATGCCGCCGACGACCAGCGAGATGCCGGCAATCGCCGCGAGGATCAGCGTGAAGAGCCGCTGCGTCTCCTCAGCCCGGCGGAGCAACTCCAGCGGCACCTGAATCTGCACGTCCTTCGTCGGGTGATACTCCGCCATCAGTGACCGCAGCGCGTTGGACGTCGCGACCACATCGTTGACATCTTTCACAGTGGCCGTGATCTGGCTCATGTCGAGCCGCTCGACCTGATAGCCGCTCCGGAAGGAGACGATCTCGCGGCCAAGCATGACGCGGTCGGTGTTGAAGGGGATGAACAGGACCTTGCTGAATTCGTTGGCGTCACCGGAGCCGCCGACGCTGAGAGTTTTGTCTTCGGTGATTCCGACGATGGTGAAGGTGGTCTGCTCGCCGAGACCATCGACTGCGACGACGCGGCCGAGAGCCTCCTCGCCGGGAAAGAGCACGTCGGCGGCGCTGGCACCGATCACGGCCACCTTCGCATAGTCAGCCTCATCCGTGTCCTCGATACCGCGGCCGCGGAGAATTTTGATGTTGTTCTGCCGCAGAAAGTCGGGCGTGATGCTCACAAAGCGAGCTTCGAGCTTGCGGTCGGAATTGCGGATCGTCTTGCGGAACTCCCGCATCGGCGTCAGCGAGGAGATCGTCGGGATCGTCTTGATCCGCTCGAGATCGGCATAGGTCAGCCCATAGGCGAAGAGATCGGTCCCCTGCTTCTCCTGCGGCTGCTCGGTCGGCTTGACGCTCCGCAGCACGATCGTGCTGGCACCGAGGTCTTCAAGTTGCTTGAGAGCCTGATAGCGTGCGGCTTCGCCCACGGCGAGCATGACGATGACAGACGCGACGCCAAGGACGATGCCGAGAGCCGTGAGCGCGGAGCGCAGCCGATGCGCGATCAGGCCGCGAAGGCCGACGCGGATCGCATGACGGGTGCGGTAGGAGATCATAGGGTGAAAAATCACGACTCTACCGAGCCGCGACCGTGAGGGAGCGTGTTCTATTTTTTCGCTGTCGTCGCTTTCAAATCCGCGGCGGCACGGCTGCGGGCATCGAGGGCCACCTGGGCACCCTCCTCCAAGCCGCTGCGCACATGCACAAACTGTTCACTTGCCTCGCCCGCTTCCACCTCGACGCGAGTGATCGTGTCGCCTTTCACCACATAGACGACCCGCTTGCCTTCGTAGTCGGTGATCGCGCTCACCGGCACGGTCAGCACGTTCGGCAGTGTGTTCACGAGGATCTTCACGTCGGCGGTCATGCCGGGCTTGAGGCCCGCTTCGGTGGGGAGGTCGTCGATACTGACCTCGGTTTCGTACTGTTTGACACCGCCGCCGCGCCAGCCGTCGGACTGTGCGATGGTGGCGATCTTCAGCACTTTGCCATTCAGCAGGCGGTTGGGCAGGGCGTCGAGACTCATCGTCGCGGGCATGCCGACTTTCACCTTCTTGATCGCGCTCTCGTGGATCTTCGCTTTCACTTTCATGCGCGTGAGATCGGGGAGTGAGAAAATTTCCTGCTGGCTGTAGAGTTGGGCACCGGGTCGGATCCGCGACGACTCATCCCAGTAGCGGCGATTGGAATAGACCACGATGCCCACGCCCGGAGCTTTGATCGTGCAGCGATCGATCTGCTTCTGAATGCGGTTGAGCGTTTCGCGCTCGATGGCCGCCGTGCTCTCCGCACTTTTCAGTTCGCTCTTCGCCTTCTCGATCGCGCTCTCCTGAGCAGTCGTCGTGCTCGTGAGTTCCCGCTCGGCGTCGTCGCGATTGAATTCGAGTTCGGTGATCTTCCGTCGTCGCGTGTAGTTTTCGAGCAGCGTCAGCGCCGCCTGAGCTTCCGCGAGGTTGTTCTTCTTCTGCTGCAGACTGAGCTCTTTCGACTTCACCGCGGAATAGTCTGCGAACCCCTTGCGAAGCTGCTTCTTGGTGAAGTCGAGATCTTCCTCCGCCTCCACCAGATCCTTCTTGGCGAGCTCCAGCTTGCCCTTCAAGCCCTCGCTGAGTTGCGTGTATTCGCCGTCCTCGGCCTTGTACGATTCGAGGTCGATCTTCGCGAGCTTGAGCGTCTTCTGCGCTTTGGCGATCTCCGTGGCGGCTTTGCTTGTCGCCAGAATCAGATCGCTCGTCTTGCTCTTCACGTCGCCTTCGATCGTCTCGAGCTTCACCCGCTGCTCATTGAGCAACTTGATGTACTGATCGGGATCGAGTTGGCAGACGACCTGACCTTTGACGACGCGGGTGCCTTCGTCGAGGATGGTGGAGATTTTGCCGCCGCCGTCGAGTTCGCAGGTCACGGTTACAGCGTCGATGCTTTCGAGTTCGCCGTGGTCGGTGACGGTGATCTTGAGATCGCCACGCTCCGCCGTCGCAGTGAGCGGCATATCAACGCGGCTCTTGCCCAGGAGCGGCACCAGATACATCCAGCCCAGCATCAGCAGGCTCACGCACACACCCGCGACCACAAGCGGTGCGATCACATTTCGCTTACGGCGTTTCGATGGGACGGCGGGGAGCGGCATTGGTCGGGAACCCTCGGTCATCCAATTGCAATGCTTCTAAGTTTAACAGAAGTTGAATCCGCTGCTGCTCGAATCGGAAGTATGCGGTCGCGAGATTGTTCCTTGCCGCGTTCAATTGCCCCAACGCCTGCAGCGTGCGCAGTGCGGCATCGCCGGTGTTTCCGCCACGCGGCGGGACCGGGGCCACCAGCAGGATCCGCTCGTTTTCCACCTGCCGCGCTGCCGCGATCAATTGCTGCCGGGCAATCTCAAAGCTCACCCGCGCCTGCGTGATCGCCCGCAAATTGAAGCGGATCTGCTGCTCGATGTCGTCGGACGCGGCCATGTAATCGCGTCGGGCCCGCTGGTAGGCGATCTGGCTCGCACGGTAGACATTCCTAGCCGCGAAGCGATTCAGCGGCCCGTCGAACTGCACCCCCACGCGGTATACGCTGGCATCGTTGCTGAAATTGAGCGGATTCAGCGAGCCAGGAGCGTTGATGAGGCTGGTCCCGAGCGTGACGTTGAGATCGCCCTTCAGCGCGTTGGCTGCGACGTCGACCCGCCGCCACGCATCAGTCACGCGGGCTTTCACATTCTGAAAGTCGAGCCGGTTCTCCTTGGCATAGGCGATGGCCTCGCTCTCGGTGTCGTCCACGGCGGGCAACTCGATGCTGTAGATCCGCGAGAGTGTTTGGGCGTTGATGATCTCATCGAGCGTGGTGAAGAGACGTTTGACATCTTCAGTCTGTGCGGTCCAGCTCGCCAGCCGGGTGGCAGGTGTGACCGCGGCACGATGCCGGGCGATGCGCTCTTTCAGGAGAGCCAGTTCCTTGCGTGCCTCCGCGGGTACGGTCGCGTTGCTCTGATAATTCTCGAGTGCCCGGATACGCGTCTCGGCATCCACGGCGGTCACCGGTTTGTCGAGCTTCGCCTTCCACCGCGTGAGTTCCTGCTCGGCGGCTTCGACGGCCGGTGCCGTGCGGTCCACCAGCTTGGTCAGCTCATCAAAATTCTCGATGACGATGGGCGCGTCGGGCAGAAAGCCAAGCTCGGCCTTGCGGGCCAGATCGAAGATGCTCACATCGTCGCGGAGTTTTTCGACCTCGGGCGGGATCAGCACGAACTGAGCAAGGCCGCTTTCGTCGATCTCGGTCGGTAGCCGCGGCGGGAGTCCGAGCCGGCGCTTGAAGTCGTCGAGTGAATTCTGCAGGCTGATCTCCGCATCGAGCAACTGCTGCCGGGCCGAGAGCAGTCCCTGCAATGCCTGATCGACTTCGACGACGGAACGTTGGTTGCCTTTGTAGTATTCGAGGTTGAGCCGATAGTTCTCCTCCTGACTCTTGATGTTCTCCTTGGCGTTGCGGACGTTCTGCACCCGCAGCAGGAGGTCGAGGTAACCGTTGCCGTTGCCGCTGATGGCGATGTTGGCCCAGAACTGCTTGCGGAAGCGGGCGAAATCACGGACGGCATAGAGCGTGTTGCGCTCCGACTGCGTCAGCAGTTCGAGCCGCACATTGCGACCGAATCCACGCAGCAGCGGCTGAAACAGCGTGGCGTTGAACGCCCCCGTCACTGAGCGCGTGCGACCGGTGAACTCCCAGACAAACGCATTGGCGAAATCGACCAGCAACTGCCCGCCCGCGGCGAGGTTCCGCGTGAAACCGATGTCGCTCGACGCCGTCAGCAGATTGCTCTCGAACGGCAGGCTGCTCGCCCCGGTGCGCACATAAGTCGTCCCCGCACGGCCGAACCACTGCGTCTCAAACTCAAAGCGGTTCAGCGACAAGTTCAGTGCCTGCAGATAAACATCTTCGAGGGCCGTCTGATACTCGCGGCTGTCGAGAAGGGCGATTTCGACACTCTTGTCCTGCGAGAGTTTGAGCACGCCCTGCGCATCGAGTCCCAAGCCTTGCTCCCAGGTCTGCGGCTCGATGGTGGGGGCTTCGCCGAACTTGTCCCAGTGCGAGTAGCCTTTCATTCCACCGGGGCGGGCCATGAAGAACGCGGCGGCAGGATCGTCAGGCGGCTTTGGCGGCTTGTCGGGATCGTACGGATCGCTGAGCCGAGACTCGGATGGCGGCGTGATGTCGATGCGGCCGATATCCGACGCTGCGTTGGGAATGTGCCCGGTTTCGAGGGTGTAGGCGTCCTTGTCCGCCTGCTGACGGTACCAGGACCGTGAGCAGCCAGCCAGCAGAAGAACCATCAGAATCAACCCGCGCCCCCGCACCGGCACCCCCATGCCTTGCGCTGAACGCAGCCGGATAGTCATTCGCGGAAATTACTGCAATCGCAGTTGAGGTGAGGGTGTCCGCAGGCTGAAGCCTGCGGCTACCGAAGTATGTGAGGGAGGAGGGGTTTACTTCTTGCCCGCTTTTGGGGCGGCTTTCAACTCTTCGGCGGTCATCTTCGAGACACTGCCGTCTTCGAGCAGCACAAAACCGCCAGCGGTTTCGGCACTGGTCTCGTAGGCGACGACTTTCTTGCCGTTGGCGACGTAGCCGGCACCCCAGAGATAGACGATGCGATTGTTCTTGAGAGCCTGGACACCAACCGGTGCCGCAGGCTCCATCTTTTCAAGCTCTTTCAGATTGGTCGGCGGCTTCCAGTTGTCGGCAGGCAGTCCCTGGAGCATGCGGCCGAAATCTTCGAGTGCGACTTTGTTGTCGTCGCCGGCCGTGACATCTCCACCCCCGCCGCCGCAACCGACGCAAAGACCGCAGACGACCGCAAAAGCGGCAACGTGGAAGAGATGTCGCATCGGCACTCCTGATATCACTCGAGTTGACCACTGACTTCGCCGTTGGCCCGCGTCCCGAACGCCTGCCAGACAGCGAAGTCGACGTTCTCCCGAATGCTGCGGACCGAGCCGTCCGCGGCACAGACGTTCACCACGCCATTGTGGAAGCTGCTGGCGGCGATGTGGGCCCGCCGGAACGAGGCGTCGCCGCAGGTGTAGCGTTGGGTCGAGGCATTGCCAGTGTTCCGGTTCCAGTTCGGTGGCAGCGTGTGGTTGTAGAGTGTGTTCTGGTTGATGCCGCCACGGTAATACTGCAGGCCGACGTAGTTGATGCGGGTGGACGAGGTGCTGCCTGCCCGGCAACCTACGTCATTGCGACCGTCGGACAGACCAGGCTGCACATCAATGACACCGGAAGCTTTGTTGGTCGTGAAATTGACGGTACTGGTGTCACCCTGCTTTTTCATGACCTCGGCGAACATAGCAGTGTTGCTGGCTCCATCGCGGATGGCGTTGATCTTGACGCCGGGGGGTGCTTTGCCGGGGGTGAGGTTGCTGAAGTCACCGTTGAAGATTCCGGCGAGTCCGTCGGACTGTCGACTGTCGGACGCGGCACCGATGTTGCCGAAGTAGTTCAGCCGCCCGACGTTGACGCCACCGAACTGGAATGCCGCAGTGCTGCGGTCCGACGGGCAGAGGAAGATTTTCACATCCTGCAGCCGGGCCTGGTCGTTCTGCGGGGCGGTGTTGACATCGTAGGCGAAGTCGAACTGATTGAACTTGTTGGCCTGCTCGAGGTGCGAGAGCACGACACAGGTCCACGCAGGTCGGCTGGTGCCGCCATCGGTCGGGCGGATCCACTCGCCGGGTGGCAGACTCTGCAGCGACGATTCGAAGCTGTGAGCGGCCAAGCCCATCTGCTTCAGGTTGTTCAGACAGCTGGATCGATTCGCGGCCTCACGGACCTTCTGCACGGCAGGCAGGAGGAGTCCGATCAGGATGGCGATGATGGCAATCACCACCAAGAGCTCGATCAGAGTAAAGGCAAAACGGTGTTGGCGACGCATGATAACCTCGCGGAACGGGTTCCGGCGAAAATGAGATAATGACAATATCTACACCATACGCTACTTATGACGTGGAATGCAACTCTTCGGACGGTATGTTCAACCAGATTGCTGGAGAATCCGAAGGAAATCGTGTCGTTCGTACCGCCGTCAGTTGCGTCTGTTGCGAATTTTGCCATAATTTCACTATGCCGCAGCACGAAGCTGAGGAAATGACACGCCCGACTGCCACAGCGTTCAGTCGGGGTCGCCAGGATTGGCGACGCGAAAACGCTGCTTCTATAGATTTGGTTCCGTCGCTTGCTGGAACCCGCCATCGGGCGGGATACCGACACGTACAGCCCAATGTGATCCGCATTCATCCGGGAGATGACTGATCGATCCGTGAACACTGCCCTGAATGTCGTGTACCCAGTCGGTCGACGGGCCACCCCTGAGGTGCCCGTATGGATCCGATACTCGTTGCTGTCCTGATTCTCGTCGCGGTGCTGCTCGCCGCGGCGGGGACCTTTTTCGTGACGAAGAGCATGACCCGCAATCCGCAGGGATTGTTGGACGCTGAAGCTTTGCGCCTGGCCGAAGAGAAGAAGGCCCACATTGTCCAGGATGCGCAGCGGGATGCCGAGCGTATCATCAAAGATGCCGAGCTGCGCGCCAAGGAAGACGCCTTCAAACGGCGAGAAGAACTCACCCGCGATGTCGAAAAACTCCGCAACGAGCTGCGCGACACCGAACGCAAACTGGAAAAGCGTGAAAGCAGCATCGACGACCGCGTCAACGACCTGACCAACAAAGAACGTGCCGCCGACAGCCAGCTCAAGAAACTGACCGAACGCAAAGATGTGCTGGAACGCAAGACCAAAGAACTCGACGCCCTGCTCGCGGAGGAGACCAAGCGGCTGCACTCCATGACCGGCCTGAGCCGTGAGAGCGCCGAGAAGATGCTCATGGACCGGCTCGAACGCGAAATGGCGGACGAAGTCGCCCAGAAGATCCACCACAGCAACGAAATCATCAAGAGCACTTGCGATCAGAAAGCCCGCGAGATGGTCGCGACAGCGATCCAGCGCTGTGCCGCCAATCACTGTGCCGACACCACGACCAGCACCGTGGACATCCCCAGCGACGACGTGAAGGGCCGCATCATCGGTCGCGAAGGCCGCAACATCCGCACCTTCGAGAAGTGTACCGGTGTGGATGTGATTGTCGACGATACGCCGGGCGTGGTCATCGTCAGTGCGTTCGACAATGTCCGCCGCGAGATCGCCCGCATCTCACTGACCAAATTGATTCAGGACGGCCGCATCCACCCGACCCGCATCGAAGAAGTGGTGATGGAGACGCAGGCGGAGATGGAGCGAACGATCCTCGACGTCGGACGCAATGCGGTTATGGAGATCGATCTATCCCTGCCGAACGAGAACATTCTCAAGCTGCTCGGCCGCCTGAAATACCGCACCAGCTACAGCCAAAATGTACTGCAGCACAGCATCGAAGTCGCGCACCTCACCGGGCTGCTCGCCGGTGAGATGGGCCTGAATGTGAACCTCGCGAAGAGGTGCGGTCTTCTGCACGACATCGGCAAGGCGGCGGACCACGAGATGGAAGGCGGCCACCCCAAAGTCGGCGCCGAGCTCGCCAAACGCTACGGCGAAACCAGCAAGGAAGTCCTGCACGCCATCATCGGGCACCATGACGACATCACCGTGGACAACATCTACACGGTGCTGGTGGCGAGTGCCGACGCGATCAGCGCCGGTCGCCCCGGTGCCCGCCGCGAGAGCCTCGAGCGTTATGTGAAGCGACTGGAAAACCTCGAAGCGGTGGCGTGCAGCTTCCCGGAAGTGGAGCAGGCGTTCGCCATCCAGGCGGGCCGCGAGCTTCGTGTGATCGCGAGCTCCAATCGCAGCACTGATGCCGACGCCCTGCGGATCTGCCGCGAAATCGCCAAGGCGATCGAGCAGCAACTCGATTACCCCGGCGAGATCAAAGTGACCGTGATCCGCGAAACCCGCAACGTGGAATACGCGCGGTGATTCCATGTTCTGGCGACTCTTCATCTCGTTTCTGCTGCTGGTGGTTGTGGCCGTGGTCACGGTGGGTGCGATCATCCTCCGCCGCAACCAGGACGCGGAAATTTTCCGTGCCCTGACCGGGGAACTGATCAGTGCCGCGGCGATCATTGTGACTGGAGCCGTGGTCCCCGCCTATCTGCTGGCACGACGCTTCACGCAGCCGTTGCGAGATCTGAGCGATGGAGCCAATCGGCTGGCCGAAGGCGACCTCGGCTACAACATCCGCGTCGGCGGCAGCCGCGAGTTCTCCGCTCTCGCCCGCACATTCAACTCCATGAGCGATTCGCTCGCCGCCAGCTTCGCACAGGTGGCGGAGGACAAAAAGCGACTGCGGACCATTCTCTCCGGCATGGCGGAAGGGGTCATCGGCGTCGACGAAGACCGCCGCGTGCTCTTCGCCAACGACCGCGCACGGGCCTTGCTAGATGTCAGCATCGAACGGCAGCAGCCGATCGCGGAAGTGGTCCGCAACGCGACGGTGGAGGATTTGGTGGAGATGGCGATGGCATCGAACGAGCCGCATCGCGCGGAGTTGGAGTTCAAGGGTGAGTCACCGCGGTTTGTGGCGGTCTACGCGGCGTGCATGCCGGGGCCGTCGGGTGCGGTGCTGGTGCTGAACGATGTCAGCGAGCTCCGCGGGCTCGAGCGGATGCGGCAGGATTTCGCCGCCAACGTCAGCCACGAACTCAAGACCCCGCTGACTGTGATCAAGTCCACGCTCGAAGCCCTGCAATACGGCGCGGTGGACGATGTCGCCGTCCGCGGTGAATTCCTCGAGCGAATCCTCGCGGAGACCGACCGACTCGATGCGCTCATTCAGGATCTGCTGCGGCTCTCCCGAATCGAGTCGGGTGACTTGGCACTCGAAGTGGAATCCGTGCGGGTGGCCGAAGCCATTGCCAGCGGTCTCGACCGACAGGCGACGCGGGCCGAGGCCAAGACCTTGCAATTGATCGAGGTCCCGCCGCCCGAGCCGGTGGCGTTCCATGCCGACGAGGAGGTCCTGACCACCATCCTCGACAACCTCATTGACAACGCGATCAAGTACACCAACAACGGCGGCAAGGTGATAATCCGCTGGACCGCCACGGAGCAGACCGTGACGCTGGACGTGCAGGACACTGGCATCGGCATCCCGGAGCGCGATCTGCACCGCGTCTTCGAGCGGTTTTACCGTGCCGACAAAGCCCGCTCCCGGGCCGCGGGGGGCACCGGGCTCGGTCTGGCGATCGTCAAGCACCTCGTGCAGGCCATGAAAGGCCAGGTGAAGGTGGCGAGTGAACTCGGTCGCGGCAGCACATTCAGCATCACGCTGCCGCGGGCTCCGCTCGCCTGAGATCAGCGGCGGACGCGGCTGAGGTCCAACTGCCGGGCGAACTGCTCGCTGAGAAACTTGTGCACGTCGGCGATCATCTTCATCTCGTCTTTGGTCACGAGCTGTCCGTTGCTCATGACGAGCTTGTCACCGACAAAGAGCTCATCGGCTTTGGCCAGGTCGTCGGGGATCGCCGCGGCGGCTTTGCGGACCCCGGCCAGATCCGCGGGATCGGTGATGCCCCAAAACGCCGCCGCGTCGCGGAAGGTGATCTCGTACTTGGCACCGGTCTTGTAGCGACGGACCGCTGTCGTGGTGGTGATCCGCAGGATGAACTTCTGATTGTCCTCCGCGACCTCGACCTCGCCCCCTTTCT
>JBGSSZ010000229.1:0-6462 GCA_041736785.1 Limnoglobus sp. | reverse complement strand
CGGCCCAATCGATGCGAGCGGCAGCACGCGTTCCGCCAGGCCGGCGCGAGCGACGAAGCCGGGCATGCCCCACACCACCGACGTCGCTTCATCCTGAACGATCACCTGACCGCCCGCTTCGCGGATCGCCTCACAGCCGCGGAGTCCGTCACGACCCATGCCGGTGAGCACAACGGCGAGGGACTTCGAGCCGAAGGATTGCGCGACGGATCGAAACAACACATCCACGGCGGGCCGGCAGGAGTTCTCGGGCGGCTCCTGATTGAGCTGGATGCGGACCTGGCCGCCTTCCCGCACTAGCAGCATGTGGTAGTCGCCCGGAGCGATCCAGCCACAGCCTAGTCGAAGCAATCCGCCGCCACGCCCTTCTTCGATCTTCACTGCAAACTGTGCAGACAACCGTTCAGCGAGCAGCCGCGTGAACATTGGCGGCATGTGCTGAGCGATGACAATGGGCACTGGAAAATCACCGGGTAGACTGGAGAAAATTTCCGTGAACGCATTGGGCCCGCCGGTCGAGGCACCGATGGCCACAATTTCCACCGGTGATCGTGCGGCAGCGGCACTGATCGGGTTTGTCGTGGGAAGAACGATAGGCGACGCCGCAGGTCGCCGGCAGATGGCTTTGATCTCCGGTATAAGTTCGTTGCGGATGACATTCAGCGATTCTTCAAGACTGGAGCCACCATCGGGTTTGGCGAAGTAATCCGTGGCACCCAGTGCCAGTGCGTCGAGTGTGGCTTCAGCCCCACGCTCGGTCAGCGCGCTGAACATTATCACGGGAAGCTTCGGATAGACCTTGCGGAGCTCGCGGAGTGTGCCGAGTCCGTCGAGTTCCGGCATCTCCACGTCCAGGATAACAATATCCGGACTGACCTGCGGGAGTTTGGCCAGTGCGAGTCGACCGTTCGCAGCGGCACCCACCACTTCCAGTTCCGGGTCCGCCGAGAACTCGACGGTCAACGCCCGGCGGAAGACCGCGGCATCATCGACGATGAGTATGCGTATCTTCGCCACGGGATCACTCCGGGAGAATGTCGAGGAGGCTCAGCTTGGCTGCGAGAATCTCCGGCGTGAATGGCTTCATCAAGTATTCGTTGGCTCCGGCGGCGAGCGCTTTCAACACTTGCTCCTGCTCCGTTTCCGTCGTCACCATCATGATCCGGATCGCGTCGTGGGCTCGGTCGGCACGAACAGCCGTGATGAACTCCAGCCCGTTCATCACCGGCATGTTCCAGTCCACGAGCACGAGGCCGATGTCGGGGCGTTCGCGGAGACGCTCCAACCCCTCTTGGCCGTGGGCAGCTTCGATTACTTCCAGCCCATGGTCGCGAAGGATCTTGCCGATGATGGCGCGAACCGTGCGGGAGTCATCAATGACCAGCACTTGCATGTTGCGTCCCGCGTTGGAGTGGAGCCGTTACTTCCTGATGAAGCAGACGAGTTCGTGGAGATCGTGGGCCATCTTCGAGAGATCGTCGGCCGAGCGTTTGGTTTCGCTGGCCCCCTCGCTGGTACTCCGAGCCGCCTGGGCGACGCCGGTGATGTTGTGCGCGATCTCGTGGCTCCCTTTCGCCGCCTCCGTCACGTTACGACTGATCTCGCCCGTTGTCGCGGTCTGCTCCTCGACCGCACTGGCAATTGTGGTCTGAATATCGTTGATCTGATCGATGATCTTGCTGATCTGTTCGATGGCAGTCACGGCACTCGTCGTGTCGGTCTGGATCGCCTCGATCCGACGGCCGATGTCTTCGGTCGCCTTCGCGGTCTGCTTGGCGAGTTCCTTCACTTCATTGGCGACGACGGCGAATCCCTTGCCCGCCTCACCGGCCCGAGCGGCTTCGATCGTCGCATTCAGAGCAAGCAGGTTGGTCTGCTGAGCAATGGAGGTGATCACTTTGACCACGTTGCCGATTTCCGCACTCGATTCGCCGAGCTTGGCGACGGTGACGTTGGTGCGTTCCGCGACCTTGACAGCGGATGTCGCCACGCGTGCCGCTTCGTGAGCACTCTTGGCGATCTCCCGGATGCTTGCGCCCATTTCCTCGGTGCCGGACGCGACGGTAGTGACATTCTGACTGACTTGCTCCGCCGCTGCTGAGGCGACGCCGGCCTGTGTCGCCGTCTCCTCGGCATTCGCTGCCATCTGCTGGCTGACCGCGATCAACTCCTGGGCGGCCGACGAGAGAGTTTGAGCCGTCTGATCAAGCGACGTCTCCACTTTTCGTTTCGCAGTGATGTCTGAGGCATACTTCACGACCTTGAACGGCTTGCCCTGGGCATCAAGAATTGGGAAATACGAACCCTGAATCCAGATCTCCTGTCCGTTCTTGTCGATTCTTCGGAAGCTCCCGGTCTGGGGTCGCCCCGCGGCGAGATCAGCCCAGAACTGCCGATACTCCGCGCTGCCTGCATAGGCCCGATCCACAAACATCTCATGGTGGCGGCCTTTCACTTCGCCGAGTGTGTAGCCCATCAGCTGCAGGAAGTTGTCATTGGCCGACACGATAGATCCATCCAGTTCGAATTCGATCACAGTCTGGACCTTGCTGATCGCCGCAATCTGGCCGGCGTAATCCAGTTCCAGTTTCAAGCGGTAGGAGATGTCATCCCAATTCACGATGTAGCCGAGAACCTCCTGCTTCGTGTTGTAAATGCCGTTGATCCGCGTCTGAAGCGTCACCGGGCCGAAGGTGAACGCGGCCTCGTGCGGTAGCGCTTTGGGATTGTGGAGGATGCGCTCAACCTTGTGAGAGTCGCGATGGAAGCGATGAATGGAGCCGCCGAGGATTTCATCAATGCTCACGCCGAAAGCGTCCTGAATATGGCTTTCAAGCCCCCGGAGCGTCGTGAGTGCGAGGTCGTTCATGTAGATGATGTTCAACTTCGCATCGGCGACGAAGACATTCGTCTGCAGGCTGGAGAACGCCGCCTCCAGGAAGCCCGGTGATGTCAATTGCGCTTCGTTGCGTGGTTTCGCGGCACGAGGCAGTTTTTTCGGTGTCGATGCCATGATGCACTCTCAGGGTGTTCAGTGTGTTCCCAGGTTCACGATCCGCACGACGTCGAGGATCAGCAGTAGCTGGTCCTGGAGCTTGTGCACGCCGCGGATCAACTCTCGCGGCGTTCCACGCAGCGTTTCAGGTACGGGGTCTAGCGTCGCTTCCGCCACTCGGATCACGTCGCCGATGTCGTCCACCAGCAAGCTAACGGCTCCGTCATCCGTACGGACCACCACGTTCAGCATCGGGTGATCAATCTCCCGTTCCGGCAGTTCGAGCCGCCGCCGCAGGTCCAGGGCCGCCACGATCTGCCCGCGGAGGTTGATCAGCCCGCGGACCACTGGCGATGCCAGAGGCACGCGGGTTATGGCCTGCTCGCGTATGACTTCCTGCACGTGCACGAGGTCCACGCCGAACAGATGCCCGGCGACGGAGAAGGTGCAGAAGTCGTGCGTCTCGTTCACGATGTGACGGTCTCCAATGACGCCTGCCGGAGGATTGCCGGCACGTCCAGGAATTCTGTCACGCGGTTTTTGACGACGGCGGTGTAGAGCACGCCGGGTCGGGTCGCCGCCGAACTCACATCGATCGACTCATGCACGATGTCGAGGATCCGACCGACCACGAGCCCCACCTGGCGACCGGCGTCGCCAAGCACGATCACCTGAATCGCCTCCGCTTTCGCTGTCTGTCGCCGTGATCTGCTGCCGTCATGAAGCCGCCGCCGCTTGCGGAGCACACGGGAGACCTGCACGAGCGGGAGGATGTCTCCGCGATACTGGACGACCCGACGAGCTCCGGCACGCTCGACCTCGGAGCGATGGAAGACTTCAAGCCGCGTCACGGCCGAAAGTGGAATTGCGACCACGCCGCCCCGGACAGAACTGAGCAGAAGGGACTGCCGATCATCGACCGCGTCAGCGACGACATTGGTTTGATCGGCGCGGGTCCGCGGTGCGAGCCCGGAAATGAGGCCGGCACGCTGGGCCACCCCGTGAATGTCGAGAATCAATGCGACCGAGCCGTCGCCCATGATGGTCGCACCCGAATACACGGCAACGCTTTTCAACTGCTTCTGGAGTGGCTTGACGACGATTTCCTCCGTGTCGTGGATCGCGTCGACAATCAACCCAAACGGACGATCGTCCGATTGAAGCACGACGATGTTGACATCACCTTCGCCCAGCACGGGTTGAACGCCGAGCAGTGAATCGAGGCGCACGAGCGGGAGCAAGTTGCCCCGCAACCGATAGACTGCCGCACTGTGAACCGATTCGATTCCTTTGAGATTCTCAGAGTCGAGATAGACGAGTTCGAGCAGGCTCACCTGTGGGATCGCGTAGCGGTCACCGCCGCAGGACACGGTCAGGGCGGGGATGATCGCCAACGTCAGTGGGATCGTCATACGCAGGGTGGTACCCTGTCCCAGACGGCTGTCGATCTCGACGGAGCCGCCGACTTTTTCGATATTCGTGCGCACCACGTCCATGCCGACGCCACGACCGGAGAACTGCGTCACTCGGTCCACCGTGGAAAACCCGGGTAGGAACACGAGGTTCACTAGCTCGCGGCTAGACCTGCTGGCAGCCTGATCGGCCGTGATGAGATTCGCCGCGGTGGCCTTGTCACGCACGCGGTTCGGATCGATCCCGCCACCATCGTCGATGAGTTCGACAATGACTTTCCCACCCTGATGGGAGGCCCGCAACAGCAGGTGTCCTTCGGCGGGCTTACCCCGGCTTAGCCGTTCGGCCGGCGATTCAATCCCGTGGTCGACAGCATTGCGCACCATGTGCGTGAGCGGATCGCGGATCGATTCCAGTATCGACTTGTCGAGTTCGGTTTCCTGGCCATCCATTTCGATGCGGACCTGCTTGTCACAGGCGACGGCCAAATCGCGTACCAACCGCGGGAACTTGCTCCAGACCTGGCCAATGGCCTGCATCCGTGTCTTCATCACACCGGCCTGGAGTTCGGTCGTCAGCCGGTTCAATCGGTGTGCGGTGTCGAGGAACCGGTCGTTTCCCTGGGTGCCACTCAGTTGAAGCACCTGGTTGCGGGTCAACACGAGTTCACCGACGAGATTCATCAGTTTGTCGAGCAAGCCGACGTCCACACGAATGCTGGAATCCGCAACGACCGCTGCCTTGAATTCCGCAACGTCTTCGGAAACAGTCGAAACCGGTGCTGTCACGATCGACGAGGGTGGTGGCGAAGCTGGCGCAGACAATGCCGATTTCGGCACGGCTTGCGGTGGCGGGACCTCAGCCGACGACTGCGTGAGGCGCTCGAGGGTCTGCACTAGTGCGGTGTAGTCGCCATCGCCTTCCTTCTCAGTCTCCTCCACCGCGGCCAGCATCTGCCGGATCGCATCGACGACGCCGAGCAGGGCCGTTGCAATCTCCGCATTGAAGCTCAGTTCCCTGGCACGCAGCCGACTGAGAAGGTTCTCGCCGGCATGGGTGACATGCTGCAATTTTCCCAGGCCCAGAAACCCCGCCGTGCCTTTGACCGTGTGCAGCGTGCGAAAGACCCGAGCAATGGTTTCCGACTCGTCCGGGCTCTTCTCCAGGCTCACGAGGTCCACGTCGAGTTGCGCAAGGTTCTCGTGTGTCTCCAGGAGAAACTCGCGCAGGATCTCGTTCACGTGCATCCCTCGACCACACCGGAAGTGCATTCATTGACGTGTTTCGTCATCGCCGAGCTTCAGTCGACGGAATGAACCCTTACTGGAACGCTAATTTGGCAAACGTGGACCAGCAAGCATGTCGCCCGCAATGTCTGCGTTTTCGACAAACTCAAACCGATACAACCCATTTCGTCGGTTTGAGTGCTACTTTCCGACGGCTTCACGAGCGCTGGACTGGCTGCCCCGGTATCAATTCCAGCCGCTCGTCCAGGTGGAACACCGTCATGCCATGTCCCTTTTCCAGAGTGTATGTGATCGAACCCGACTGTATCGCCACGGTCAGTCGCTGCCCGCGGATCGTGAGGCGAAACCGTAGATCTTTGATTTGCGTGTTGGGGCGGAAGGAGAACTGGCCGCCGTAGACTCGAAAACCGGCCTACCCATAAACAATACCCATCCAAGTGCCGCCCTTCGACGCGAGGGCGGCTCGCACTTCCATCCGGGCGGAACAGAGGCTATCATTCCGCCATGCGATCGAGGACCATCGATGCACGGTACGACACGATCTCGGGGTGCTCAACAGCACCGATTCGGTCGCAACGCAACGCACCGCAGTCCGTCGAGCCCTCGTCGGGCTCGGCTATCTTCAGTTCACGAGGACGTCATTTTCCCACCCATTCCACGATAAACGCGGAAGCAGATTCACAATCCAGTCTCCGTCCCCGAAGAAGGAGGAGGCGAAATAAATGTGGTTCTTCGCGTCCTATGGTGGGTGAAAGTGGTGTACGGAGCTACAGTTTCGGCAGCATGCAGGTCAGGATCTTGAGCCGG